>CAZVRN010000037.1:0-13513 GCA_964629485.1 uncultured Thermodesulfobacteriota bacterium
GTCCAATTTTTTCATGGAGAGCTTGACGTTCGCGATTAGATAACCTCTTAAGAACGAGTAATTTTGTTGAAATCGCGGAAGGCGACAATGAGTCCGGCTAAAGGACGAAGTTCTTAGGAGGTCTTATCTTACGATTTCTGTGGCGGGACTAATTGACCATGAGATGGGCAAAATCCGCTTTGGGTCGGCCCCGGACTTGGATCAACTTCTTTTTTCCATGAATCCTCAAAATAACCCGGTAGGGCTGATTGTCCTCGGCGTCGCTGTAAGAGACGGTGATGGAAGCCGCCAGTTCTATGTCTGCCGGGTCGCTCCCGGTCATTATGGAGGTCGGGCCGGGGACATCTTCCACGGTTAAAATATTATCGCTCGGCCGAGCCAGGCTTGAAATAATTTTGTTTTCTTTTTCGTCCCGGCCCACGATTAGTTTACTGCCGCCTGGCAGCCGAAAATGCCGCCCCCATTTTAGAAATGTTACCTCTTGCGCATTCAAACCAGGGTTTTTCGACATGAGTTCCCTGAGCCGGTTGGAAAATACCGGATCGGTCAGGAGGCATCCTCCGGCCGGCGAAGGGTAGCCGGTTATTTTAAATTTTGCGGCCAGTTCCATTTGAGGTTTGCGTGAGCGCCCTGAAAAATTGAGGAGTTTCTCCCGGTTGACCAAACCGTGTTCTTCAACTTTGGTGCGCGGAAGTTTCAAGGCGGAAAGAGGCCTGAGGATGTAGTCGGCGTACCCTGAAGCCTGCGCCACAATCTTTAAAGCCGTGGCTGTCTGAGATTTAGGCCGCTGGCCTAAGACCTCTCCGGAGAAAAGAAAATCGCCTCTTTCTTCTTCCATAATTCGTCCGGCGTGTCTGAACATCAAGGCATGACAATCTATGCATGGATTCATGAAGCGGCCATAGCCGTGCTTGGGATTTTCGAGCATTACAAGATGGTCCCGGGTGATATCAATCGGTCGGACCTTGAGGCCGATCAATTTGCTGGACAAGACGGCCCGCTCTGCGTTGAAGAAAGGTGTGACAAACGTGAGCAGCCGGACTTCTATGCCTTGCTCCATCAAAATTTTTGCGGAAAGAAGGCTGTCCAGGCCCCCGGAAAATATACCGTACCCAATAGTCATCAGGCTAGCCCGTGTTCCCTCTGTCAATCCGGTCGCAGGGTTGGGTCAGGGTTATAATCTTCGCACCGGGCAGGTATTTTTTTATTAAATGGCCGGCAAGGTCGAATGGTTCTGGTGTCCGGTCGATCAGGACCGAATCACTGGTCGCTACCAGGCCGGGAAAGCGAGAAAGTTCCTTTTCAGGAGCTGAAACAGCTTTCGCCTGTCCGGACAGACCAAGGTCGGCCAGGACGGATGTGATACGCCGGGCAAATTCCCCGCTGTGACTCATCGGGGCGTCGAGAAGAAAAAGCACTGTGTCCGGTTTTATGTGTTTGAGAAAATCCAGGATGAAGTTCAAGGCCTGGGTCGTCACCTCGCTTGGACGGTAGGAGGCGTAAAGGCCCGCGATATCACGAATCAGGCCGTCGTCGGCCTCAATCAAATCCCGTCCCAGGAGCGCGCTTTCCATTGTGATAAGAACGTTGTAGCCGTCCACTCCCAATGACCGGCCGGCGGTCTGTTCCGGACGGACCATTTTTTCTCGCCGCGCTCTAGCCACGGAATCAGGATACACTCCCCTGTTTAAAAAATCTCGTTCAGTACGGGTCAGTTGGTAATGGTTTCCCACAAAAGTCAGCGCTGCAGACCTTGGGTAACCCTTGGCCAACAAATATCTTAAATCCGCTGCGGATTTGATGAGCCGGTCCATGATTTAGCCGGGAATCCTGGCCGCTTGCCTGAATACTTGAATCAAATCAGATTTTGGAAGGCGGTGCACTGAAACCTAGTATCCTTCTTTCCAGCGGAATCGTGTCAGGTCTTCCATTTGACGAAGAGCGGGCAGCATTTCAGACCAGGATTGATTGTGTCCAACATCAATCCTGATCTCATAGCTTGATGTCTGACGATTGAACTTGCATTCAAAGCTGATGTCGCGAATTGTAACCCCGAATTTTTTTAATAGGCTTTTTATTTCCGGAATCTTATCATTACATGTCGCAAAATCCAGCAGAATGGTGGTCTCAAAACCTTTATGGAGGTACTGAGCTAGCCACCGAATCGGAAGCAGGGTCACAAGAATCAAAATAGTAACAGCTATAGCCGGTAAGATGAAGCCGGCGCCCACAGCCAACCCGACGGCGTTGCCAGCCCAAAGGCTGGCCGCTGTTGTTAAACCGCGTACCACGCCGTGACCCTGAATGATGGCGCCCGCACCCAGGAAACCCATACCGACCACGGCGTAAGATGCGATTCGGCTTGGGTCCGTGCGAATTACACTTGTTTGGTCCATGGTCTCGAACAGGGTAATGAACTCCAAAGAGATAATCATGAGCAGGCAGGAACTGAGCGTAACCACCATGTTTGTTCTTAAACCCGCCGGCCGGCCCCGGACTTCCCGCTCGTAACCGATTACCAGACCCAAACCGGCCGCCACAATCAGACGATAAATAATAATATCAATGGTCATGCTAATTCCACGCTTTACAACCCTTCCGCGGCCAGTTGTTCCAGAAGTTCTTTTTGGCGTTCGGAAAGGCTGCTTGGATAGGTGACTATCAGCCGGACAAAAAGATCCCCCCTGCCTTTATTTTTTAGGTGGGGAACTCCGTGATTTTTAATCCTTAGCCGGGTGTGGCTTTGGGTTCCGGGCGGTATTTTCAAGTTTAAGGTTTTGCCATCCAGGGTATTAACCTGGATGGTTTTGCCCAGCATGGCCTCAGAAGGCAGTATTTTTACGTCGTGAACCAGGTTGTCCCCCTCCCGTCGAAAATCAGGATGAGGATCAACGATGATGGTCACA
The DNA here is from genome assembly GCA_964629485.1 of uncultured Thermodesulfobacteriota bacterium. GTDB lineage: Bacteria > Desulfobacterota > Desulfarculia > Adiutricales > JAFDHD01 > JAFDHD01. The sequence goes on from CAZVRN010000037.1 coordinate 2,907, forward strand.
AACAAGTCTCCCGGAGGACCTCCAACCGGGCTTTTTCGGCCCTTACCGGCCAGGCGGAGTTTTTTTCCTGTTTCGACCCCGGCCGGTATTTTAACAGAGATTTTAGACACCCCGTCTTCTGTATTAAAGGCAATCAGACGTTCCCCGCCAAAGATGGCGTCGGCCAGGGGTACGTGAAGTTCATAGGTGATGTCTTGTCCTTTAATGTTCGCTTGCCTGTTTCGGCTGTTCTGCCCGAACCCGCCGAAAAGATCATCCATGTTGCCGTAAGATGCGCTGTAGCCCCTGCGGGATCTCTTGCCGCCGGTGAAAATACGGGAGAAGATGTCCTCGTTTCCAAATCCGAATTCACTGAACATATTTCCAATATCGAAATTTTTGAAAATGTCTTCCTGCGAATACTGCTGCCGGAAACCAGCATGGCCGAACATATCGTAGTTTTTCCTCTTCTCCGGGTCACTCAAAACAGCGTAAGCTTCATTGATCTGTTTAAACTTTTCCTCCGCAGCCTTATCGTCCTTGTTCTTGTCCGGATGATACTGTATGGCCAAGCGACGATAAGCTTTTTTTATTTCTTCGGGAGATGCCTGGCGGTTTACTCCCAAGACTTTGTAATAATCCTCATTATTCGTCATAACCCGGTTATGTGACCTCCAAAAAAGAAAAAAGGGCCCAACCACCCCGGCGGCCCGCCCACCTTTTCTTGCACTATCAAGAATAATCCAAAGATATGGGTGTGTCAAGGTGCCTTGATGTGTGGTTGTCAAGCTTTTTTATTAAAACTGGTTGGTTACGGCCCTCCAATCTGCCGCCAGCTTCTCCAGGCGCTCTTTAAAGCGCAACGGCGCGGGCAGCCCGTACAAAAGAAGACTGGCCTGGTCCGGATTTCGAGAATGGATTAACACATGGCCGGCCCTCAGTAACCTGAGGGTCAGGCCCTGATTAACTTCGATCTCGTCGATATCCTCAAGCGGTATTTCAGACGATTGCTGAAGAAACGGCCCTCCTTTAACTATGAGCCTGCGGTTGGTCAAGGTATATACATTGGACCAGCGCCGCAAGATCAGGAGAAAGAATATCGCCGCGAGCACAAGACCAAGGCCCGGATGCAGGGGAGAATCCGCTTTCAATAATGGACCGAACACAAAAAGCAGTATACCGAGAAAAAAAACAAAAAAGCTGCGCCAGGCCGGTCTTGTTCGTAAAAGCACTTGCTCAGAGGTGTTTAAATTCTTATTCGGGCTTTCAGCCATTTCCTTTTTTCCCGGTTTAAACATTTTTCTTTTTATTCTTTTTCAGGTGACCGGAATTTACTCTTTTCATTGCGCCAGTTCCAAAACATTGCATGGCAGCGCACGTAAGATGTCATTCGGATTCATAATAAGCATCATTCCTCTTTGGCCGCCGTTTATGGCTATCTTGTCATGATGCAGTAAAGTCGCCTCGATTGCAACGGGCAAAGCTTTTTTCACTCCAAACGGGCTGATACCGCCAACCATATACCCTGTCAAACGCTGAGCCGTTGCCGGATCCGCCATGGACGCTTTTTTGACCGAGTAATGTCTGGCCAGGAGCGCCAGGTTCAATTCCTTATCCCCCGGTATGAGCGCCATTAAGCAGCCTTTGGAACCCAGGTCTACAACCAGCGTTTTGATGGTTTTTCGAAGCGGAAAGCCCATGGCTTCAGAGGCGTAAACAGCGCCTTTCTTTTTGTGTTTGTATTTCGTTACCTTAAAATCAATGTCTTTATGTTGAAGAAAGGTTATGGCCCGCGTTGACATTTTTATACCTTTCTCCGTTAAAGTGGCAGCGCAAAACCGGGGGATTCAGCCTTGAGCCGTGTCCCATAATCTTCGCACGGCCGAGACAACAACCTGGACCGCCCGTTCAATCTCAGCTTCAGTCGTCATTCTTCCGGTGGAAAACCGCAGCGTGCCCTTGGCCCACTCCAAAGGCACTCCCATGGCCCTCAGCACATGAGAAACTTCCACTGAACCTGAATGGCAGGCCGCTCCGGCCGATGCGGCCACTTCCAGGCCGATCTCTTCAAGTATCCTGTTCGCTTCGAGATTGAGGAAAGACAGGCTCAGCGTGTTGGGGAGACACCTGTCAGGATGGCTGTTTAACCTCATGTGCTCCAATTCGTTTTTCAGCCCTTTTAAAAGCAGGTCTTTCGTTTTTTTCATATGAGACATGTTTTTTGCCAAGTCCTTTGCAGCGATTGCACAGGCTTCTCCCAACCCTGCGATCAGAACCATATTTTCAGTCCCCGCCCTGCGGTTTCCTTCCTGCGCCGCGCCATGCATGAACTTTTCCAGAGTGAGCCCGCGGCGAATAAACAAGGCCCCCGCTCCCTTGGGGGCATAAACTTTATGACCGGCAATGGAAAGAAGATCCACTCCGAGTTTTTGAACATCTACTGGAATTTTCCCGATGGATTGAGCCGCGTCGGTGTGCATGGTGATCCCGTTTTCCCTGGCCACCGCGGAGATCGCTTCGATTGGTTGCACGGTGCCCACTTCATTATTGGCGTGCATGATTGAAATTAAAACCGTTTCGGGTCTGATTGCTTTTTCCACGTCCGAAACGCTCACCAGCCCTTGCCCGTTCACGGGCAGATACGTTGTCTCCACCCCGAATCTTTCAAGATAGGCGCAAACTTCTAAAACAGCCGGATGTTCTATCTGTGAGGTGATAATGTGAATTTTTTGGCCTGTGCGGGCAAAAGCGACACCTTTGATGGCGTGATTATTCGATTCAGTTCCTCCGCTGGTAAAAACGATTTCATCTGGATGGCTCTTCAGCAAAGAGGCGACTTGACTCCGCGCCTTGATCAATGCCTGTTTGGGTTTTATCCCGTACCAATGACTGCTGGAGGGGTTCCCGAACTCTTCTTCCAAAAAAGGCCGCATAGCCGCGATCACTCGGGGGTCATGGGGTGTGGTGGCATTGTAGTCCAAATAGATCGGTAAGGTCATTATACCTGTCAATCTCCTTGTAAGGGGAAAAGCCTTTCATAGTAATATAGCATGAAATCACCACGTTATGATACAGAAGTGCAGATTATATTTTCGTGGTTTCTGCCTTTCCGGGCCACGGGAAACGAAAAAACAGCCCCTGAATTTGAATATCTTTTAAAATTACAATAAGTTAGTTTAAATATACACCTTTCCGGGTTAAAGAAGAGACTCAGGAGAAGATATGTTTACCTTGGCGTCGAGGGGTTCCAGATTCAAGGATAAAAATATACAAATGACGCTCAAGCATATGAAACTGATCCATAACCAGTAGTAGGTCTCAAAAGTGTCATAAACCCATCCTCCCAGGGTTGGACCGATGATTCCGGCTATGGACCCGATGCCCATGGTTAGTCCAATCAGTTTGCCGAAAGACGCTCGGCCGAAATAGCTCCGAATTATCGATCCTCTCAGGGTCATACCGCCGCCGTAGCCAGGCGCAAACAGTAACAGGAAAATTGGAATACACCAATAATGATCGATATAGGAAAAAGCCAGCAGCCCCAGGCTGATTAGTATAAATGTTCCGGCCAAAATACGCCTTTTATCGAAGATGTCTCCAAGCCAGCCCAGGCCGCTTCGGCCTATCAGGCTGAATAACGGAATTCCAGCGGCGATCAGCCCTGCGGTTGATCTTGAGATGCCCAGACTGCTTAAGTAAGGCATGACATGTATGACCAGGGTCCCGAGGATCATTATCCGTATAGCCTCAATGAACATCAGGTTGAGGAAGACTTTGTTTGTGAGGGCTTCTCGAAAACCGATTTCTTCATCCTGCTCAGGTTCTTCTGTCTCCGGATCTTTTTCAGCAGCCTGCGCCCCGTCAAGCAGGTATCCATATTGTTCGGGCTTGTTGCGAATAACGAACGAGAGGGGAATGCCCAGCGCCCAGGCTGACAATCCGAGTATAAGGTATGTATTGCGCCAATCGAATACTTCAATGAGTTTAACCACAACGGGGATGAGCAAGCCCGAGGCCCCAAAGCCGCAGACAGCAATACCCATGGCCAAGCCTACCTTTTTATCAAACCAGTTGGCTACCGAGGCCAGGACAACTACACTGGTGCAACCGCCCGCGCCCAGGGCTAGAAGGAGAAACGCGGCATAAAACATGAGTAGCGAATTGGTGTAAGCAAGCAAGATGAGACTGAAGCCCATGACAATCATGCCCAGGCGGATCATGAATCTTGATCCGAGCCGATCAACTAAGATTCCGACAAGCGGGGCGAAGATACCCATTTCCAGGCCTCGCAGGGAGGAGGCGAGGGATACCTGGGTATAGCTCCACCCGAATTCTTTAACCAGCGGGTCTACAAACGCGGTAAAGCCGTAGAAAATAGTACCTGCGACGTAAAAGCCGATAAACGCGGAGGCAAAAACGATCCACCAGCCGTAATAAATCGCCATACTTTTTTCTCCTAAGTTATGAATATGGCTTTGACTGCTTTTTAACGGCCGATTCAAAGCCTTTTTGATTTCATCAAGCGACGGGCTGTAGGTACTTGAAAAGACTGCGTCGATCTTGTCTCTTAAGATAAGCGACGTGGTGCGCTTTCATGCAGATGTCCACCAGGATCTCAAACCCGGATCATCCGGCCGTCTCAACCTCTTTTAGCGTGGTTTACATTTCAGCCGGGAGAGGCAGGTCGCCCCGGTTGAGTTTAAAATTTGCACGATAGAGAGTCCGGCAGGGCCGAGCCAGGGACGGCGGCCGTCCAGTCCGGCTTTGTTTTTACAGTCGTTTTCATAGCCAGCTTTTTTGCATATTTGTTGTCATAGAGCATTACATAATCTCTGGCACCATCTTTAACTCAGCATCGAATACATCCGAAAAGTTAATTAACAGCCTGTTTATAACATTTTCCATAGGCACGTTCCTGTACAGCAGCTTTGCCACGGAGGTGACGCCTTTATTTGTTATACCACAGGGGTTGATCAGGGAAAAATGAGACAAGTCGTTATTCACATTCAAGGCAAAGCCGTGTTTGGTTACCCATCGTCTAACCTTGACTCCGATCGCAGCGATTTTTTCCTGCCCAACCCAGACTCCGACGTGCCTTTCATCCCTGCCCGCCTGGATAGACAGATCGGCTAGAGTCCTGATAATCACCTCTTCCAGGTCATTAATAAATTTTCGAATGTCCCGATTTCTTTGTTTAATATCGAAAATCAGATAACCCACTATCTGACCCGGGCCGTGCCAGGTGATGCTCCCCCCCCTGTCTGTGGGAAAAAGTGATATCCCGCGCTTTTTCAGCTCTTCACTGGATACAAGCAGATTTTCGAGGTCTTGTCCCTTGCCGATGGTCAGCGTGGGGGGGTGTTCCAGGAGCAGGAGAGTGTCCGGGATTTCTCCCCTGATTCGCTGCTCAAGGAGTTTTTCCTGAAATTTGTAGGCCTGACCGTATTCAGTCAGGCCCATTTTAAAGACCCTTATAAGTGACATGTTACACGAACAAAGATCAACTTAACAGGAGCAGCGGGTTTGACAGGATCTGAGCCAGCTTACTCATGAATATCCCGGCCGGGACTCCGTCAAGAACCCGGTGGTCAAAGGTGAAGCTGTAAGGCATCATCGGTCTGATCACAATCTTCCCGTCTTTTACCACGGGCCTGTCTACGATGGACCCGGTGCCCAGGATGGCTGATTGAGGCTGATTAATAATCGGGGTGCCGAATCCCCAGCCTCCGCCCGGGCCTCCAAGGTTGGTCAGGGTAAAGGTGCCGCCGGTGACATCATCGGGCATAAGCTTACCCTCCCTGGCCTTGCTGATGATGCCTTTGAGCTCTTTGCTTATATCAGTCAGGGATTTACGGTCCGCGTTTTTGATCACAGGCACTATCAACCCGCCTCCCAAGGCATCCGCGCCTTCAAGAGCCACGGCCACGCCGATGTTGATATCCTCCCAGATGATAATTTCACCTTCGATCAGGCTGGAATTGACCATGGGCGTCTGCTTGAGCGTCTTGGCAACGGCCAGCACGTAAAGATCCGTGTAGGTAATCTTGGTGCCGAGTTTTTCTTCCTCTTTAACAAGATCCTCCCTGAGCTTCTTAAGCGCGGTCATTTCCAATTCACCCATGGATGTAAGCTGTGCGGCCACTGTCAGGCTTTGGTGCATATGGTCGGCAATGGCCTTTCTCATGCCCAGGAGCGGAATTCTTTCCTTGATTTTTTTGCCGTCATATTCCTCAACTTCCGGCCTCCCGGCAGATGCGGCCTCGGGTGCGGCTTCCGGGGCCGCCTTTTTGGCCTCAATCGCATTCTCAATGTCTTCTTTGACGATCCTGCCGCCGGGACCTGATCCGGTCACGGTGGTCAGGTCTATCATGTGCTCTTCAGCCAGTCTTCGCGCTACAGGGGTGATACGAATGCGCTCTCCTTTAGTTCTTTCGGCTTTTCCGGCCGAAGGCTTCCCGGAAGCGGAGGCAGCCGCGGTTTCCGCGGCCGTGCCCGGCGCCGCGCCGGATTCCTTCTTAAGGGTTTCAAGCTCTTCTTTGGTTTCGGCGATCATGCCTACTACAGCGCCTACCTTTTCCGTGGCGTTTACATCGACTACAATGTGCAAAAAGCCGGAAGCCGGCGCCTCAACCTCCCATTTGGTCTTTTCGGTCTCAATGACCAAAACCACATCGCCTTCTTGGATGCGGTCGCCTTCTTTAAATTTCCACTCGACTAACGTGGCCTCCTTCATGCTCATGCCAAGTTTAGGAATGTGAATATTTTGTGCCAATTTTTCCTCCCTGTTTAGTAATAAGTTTCATGGTCGGGGATTCAATTATCTTAACCCGATGCCCCGGTCGCGAAACGCAAGGCCAAAGATTGCCGGTCAAATTTTATTTTGAGCCGGCCATAGCTTCGACCGCGGCTTTGATGTCCTTGATTTGAGGCAGCACATAATCCTCCATATGACCGCCCGGAATCGGGTAATTGGCCGCGGCGATTCTTTGAATCGGGGCGTCAAGGTAATCAAAGGCAAGCTCCATAATCTGCGCCATGATCTCCGACGAGACACCGCATCGCTTGGTATCCTCGTCTACAACTATTACCCGGCCCGTTTTTTTAACCGATTCTATAATCTTGTCTATATCCAGCGGTTCCAGCGTCCGTGGATCAATGACCTCCACGCTGATCTTTTCTTCCAGTTCTTTGGCCACGTTCAGGGCGAAATGCACCATCATTCCCGTAGCCACAATCGTTATGTCCGTGCCCTCCCGTTTTATATCAGCCTGGCCAAAGGGAACAAGGTATTCTTCCTCCGGGATTTCTCCCTTGAGTCCCAACAGCCTTTTGTGAAAAAGGTAGACCACGGGATTGTTATCGCGGATAGCTGTCTTCATCAAACCTTTCGCGTCGTAAGGCGTGGACGGGACGGCCAGTTTCAATCCCGGAGTATGCATGAATATAGACTCCGGCGATTGGGAATGTTCGGCCCCGAGCTTGGCATATCCTCCCATGGAAGCCATGAAAACAAGAGGCAATTCCACGGTTCCTCCGTGAATAAAACGCCACTTGGCCGCCTTGGCGAAAATTTCGTCACCGGCCACGTACATGAAATCCGCAAACATGAATTCAGCCACCGGGCGATAACCCGTCAGGGCCGAACCTACCGCGGCCCCGGCGATTACGGTCTCGGACAGGGGTGTATCCATTATTCGTTCGGGCCCGAATTTTTGAACCAAGCCCGTGGTAACGCCGAAAGTTCCGGCCTGCACGTCCTCGCCGATGATATAGACCTTGTCGTCGCGATTCAGCTCTTCTTCCAGCGCTTCATTAATTGCCTGGACAAAACGTATTTCTTTCATTTGTGAACCTCCTTAGCTAATCGGCATACAGAAGACCGTCCAGAATCGAAGGGTCTTCAGGCTTGGGTATGGGACATTCATCCGCGTATTTTTCTAACAACGCAATTTCTTCCTCGGCCTCCTTTACAATCCTGTCCGCATCCGCTTCTGTAAGCACCCCTTGCTGCAGGAGGTTCTCCCGGTAGAGCCTGATGGGATCCCTTTTTTTCCACGCTTCCACTTCCTCGGCCGGCCTGGGTTTATAGTGCGAGATGTCAGGCCCTCCTTCCGAGTGGCCCCGGTAGCGGTATGTCTTGCACTCAACCAGAGAAGGCCCCTCGCCGGCCCTGGCCCTGTCCACCGCGGCTTTCACCGCTTCATGGACCGCCAGTACTTCTTGACCATCCACGATTACACCGGGCATGTTATAGCTTCCCGCCAAATCGGCAATGTCTTCCCGGGCCATCGAATCCTTCAAAGGCATGTATTGTGCGTAAAGATTGTTTTCACAGACCCAGACGATCGGCAGCTTCCAGATCGAGGCCAGATTCATGGCTTCATGCAGTGTCCCTCGGTTGGCCGACCCGTCTCCGAAAAAGCAGGCCACTACCTGCTTTTTGCCGTTTTTCTTGGCGGAGATGCCCATGCCCGCGGAGAGAACAAAGGCAGCGCCGATAGTGCCACTACCGCCATGAAGCCCTCTTTCCCGCGCTGTCGGTCCTTCTACGTTTTGGGCTACTTTGCCCAGATGGGCGGCTATAAAGGGTTTTGGAGACAATCCCCGGGCAAGCATGTAGCCTATCCCATGGCCGCGGTGGTGAGGATATAAGAAATCATCGTCTCGCAGGTTAAAAGTACAGGCGCCGATGGGCACAGCCTCGGAACCCTGGCCGCTGTGGAAAAAACCAATGGCCTTTCCCACTTTGAGCGCGTTTACAATCAGTTCATCACACTTCCGGGTGCGGACCATGAGGGTATAAAACTTGATTAATTGATCATGTGTCAGCTCCATAGTTTCATCTCCTTTATTCATGCCTTTTAAGCCATGACCGCTTCAATCGCAGCGGCAATATCTTTGGCCTGAGGCAAAACATGTTCTTCCATGAATCCGGCTGCGATGGGCATGTTCGCGGCGGCCACCCTCTGAATGGGCGCGTCGAGATAATCAAAGCAATTCTCCATGATCTGCATTCCTATTTCAGCGGTCACGCCGCAGCGTTTGGTGTCCTCATCCACAACAACGACCCGGCCTGTCTTTTTGACAGAGGCGACGATAGTATCTATATCCAGGGGTTCCAGCGTTCTCGGGTCCACCACTTCAACACTGGCTTTATCTTTCATCTGTTCGGCCACGGCCAGGGATTGATGCACCATGGCGGAAGTGGCCACTACGGTAACGTCTGAACCTTCCCGTTTCACATCTGCCTGGCCAAACGGTATGAGGTATTCCTCCTCCGGGATTTCGCCCGGCAAACCCAGCAGCCCCTTATGATAGAGGAAGATCACCGGGTTATCGTCCCTGATGGCCGTCTTGAGCAGGCCCTTGGCGTCATAAGGCGTGGATGGGACCGCCAGCTTCAGTCCGGGAGTGTGCATGATCATGGAACTCGGAAACATGGAGTGCTCGGCGCCGAGTTTCATGCCTCCGCCGGCAGAGGCCATAATCACGACCGGTACATTGACCTTCCCGCCGTGCAGAAAGCGCCACTTGGCCGCTTTGATCATAATTTCATCCCCGGCGATATACATGAAGTCGGCGAACATCATGTCCGCCACGGGCCTGAGCCCGGCCTGAGCCGCTCCTATCGCCGCTCCGGCCACCGCCGTTTCCGCCAGAGGCGTGTCCATGACACGTTCCGGGCCGTATTTGTCTATGAGGGTGCTGGTCGTTCCGAAGGTACCCTGTTGAACGTCCTCACCGATGATGAAAACCTTTTCATCCCGCTGGAGTTCTTCATCCAGCGCTTCTCTTATGGCCATTAAATATATTGTCTGCTTCATAGCTTGGGAACCTCCTTGTTTTTACTCAGCGTAAAGCAATGTATCGAGAACGGACGGTTCGGGGGCCGGGCTGTCAATGCAGAATTTCTCTATCTCGGCCATCTCCGTTTCGGCTTCTTTATTGATTTTTTCAACGTCAGTTTCAGTCAGAATTCCTTGTTTCAGCAATTTGGCCTTGAAACTTTCAATGGGGTCTCTCTTTTTCCATGCTTCAATGGTTTCCTGCGAGCGGGGCTGATTGTGTACGACGTCAGGGCTGCCTTCAGAATGTTCGCGGTAGCGTATGGTTTTGGCTTCGATCAAGGAAGGGCCGTCACCTGCTCGCGCGCGTTCCACAGCGGCCTGGACCGCTTCATGAACGGCCAGTACGTCCATGCCGTCCACTACCACTCCCGGCATGTCATAACCAGCAGCCAAGTCGGCGATATCATCTTTGGCATAGGCGTCTTTGATAGGCATGAATTGGGCCATACCGTTGTTGTCACAAACCCAGACTATGGGCAGCTTCCAAACTGAGGACAGGTTGAAGGCCTCGTGCAGGGTGCCACGATTCGATCCGCCGTCACCGAAGCAGGCAACCGTTACTTGCTGCCGGCCATGCTTCTTGGCTGCCAGCCCCCAGCCCAAGGACATGGGAAAGGTGGAGCCGATTGTACCGGCGGCGCCCAGCATGCCGTGTTCTGGATCGGCGAAGTGGAAACCGGAAACGCCCAGGCAACTGCCGGTTACTTTTCCATAGTGTTCAGCTAAAAAATCTTTTCCTTCTCCGCCTTTGGCCAGAAGGTACCCGATTCCGTGACCTCG
>CAZVRN010000038.1:0-13453 GCA_964629485.1 uncultured Thermodesulfobacteriota bacterium
GATTTCAGGTGCCCAATGACCGGTTCGATTCCGGCCCGTCTGCGGAACCGCTTTCTGGCCTTTCGTTTCTCATAAGCGCTGGCCCGCTTCCGGGGTTTTCGGGGCATCTCGATCCGGGTACCATCAATCATGCGTTTGCCCCGATATCCGCGATCGCAGATCGCCACCTTTGCCCGTCGGCCCACCAGCTCCTCGTTTTGCTTGAGTGCTTCGGGCAGCGTGTGGCCGTCGTAAATGTTTTTAGAAAAACTCACGGCTCCTACAACGATGCCGCTGTTCTTTGTCATGACAATTGAGGACTTTGATCCAAACTCGTACTTCTTGTGATCTTTGCCCTTGCTGATGCAGTACACCTGTGGTTCATGGATGCTGTAGATCTTGTTTTTGCTATTTCTTTCTTGGCTCAGGATGCGTTTGTAGATCTCAATGTCTTGGGCATATCGCTGCAGGGATGAGGCTGTAAGTTTTCTCTCAAGCTCCCTGACAAGCCTCCCTGCAATGGTTTTCAGTTTCCTTTGTGCTGCAAGCGCCTTTTTCCTGTTTTTCGGGTGATTGCGGAACCGCTGGGCCAGCATCAGCTTTTTGGTGGTTCGCTTGTAGCTCTGCCTTAGCAAAATGCCTTCTTTGCCGGCAATGCGCACGCAGTGCTCAATCACCCGCTTGTACAGTTTGGTATCAGTCGGGAAGGTGATGTTCTTTTCCTGCACCGTGGTATCCACCAGCACTTCGGCTTCTTTGGCCTTATTGCCGTGAAGTTCGATGGATACCTTGAAGATCTTTTCTATACCTTCCTCACCGATCCGCTTTCGGAAATATACCAGATCCGTGGGGTGACAGGGAAACTCCCATTGGAATACGGTCTCCCCGCTAAAAAACTGATAGTAGGGGTTTTCAACCCATCGCTCGACAATCGATTCGTCAGACAGATCGTAGAGCTGTTTCAAAATCAGCAACGATACCATCAGTCGGATTGGCTTTGCCGGTCTTCCGCTGTGGTGGTAAAGATCTGAAAAATGCTTCTCCAGCTCATCCCAGGGAATCCGCTTGGAAAGTTTGTAAAGCGGGTGCCGGGGATTGACCAGGTCGTCCAATCGTTGCGGCAATAAACTGAGTTGGGATGGATCCGGTGATTTTCCTTTCATTTGCCTCCTCAAAGCCATGACATATTCTGCAAGGTTTTGAGGGGAAATATAGCATTTTTTTGTGTTTTAGGCAAGCAAAATCGTACAACTTTTACAATTAAATCAAAAAGTTACCATGTTTTTCAGGGTCGATAAATTAAAAATTCGGGGAACCGGCCCAGCAGGTTCCCCGGATTTACTTTTAAAACTTAAGCAGAAGGTTTCGATTCAATCCTTTTTACAACAGCCCTCCCCCTGAGCTTGTGTAAGTGAAAGTGTTCGGTGAGCTTACGTGCTTCGCTATGGCGGACCACGATTCTGCCGAGGCGGCCAGGATGGTTACATTCACAGAAGGTTCAACAGTCCAGCCCGCGGTGAGGCGCAGGTTAGCACGATTGGCGGCATAGGTTTGGTTGTTAAGGTAATAATCTTCCTGAGCCTTGGCCAGTTGATGAAGACTGGCCTTGGCCGCGCTATCCATGGATTTAATACGGTAACCGGCAAACTGGGGAATGGCAATGGCGGCTAATACTCCGATGATACTCACAACAATCATGAGTTCAATAAATGTAAATCCTTTATTGTCGTTACACACTGCCATGCCGGCAACTCCTTTGAGCCAAAACTGTTTGATATTGCAAAATATTATATCAAAATTATTCATATTTTAAAAGATATTTTTCCCCCTTGCTTCACCCCGTCTGTTGAATTTTGCCTGCCCATGGTTTCTCATGCGCCGCATTTCTGCCGGCAATACGGCCGAAGACCAGGCACTCGGCAATGTTCCCCGCACCTTGATAGATCAGACCCCACATTGATCCTAATTCTCCGGCGCTGTAAAGTCTTGGAATCGGATCGCCAAATGCGTCCAGAACCTGCGCGGTCGAGTTGCGTCTGGGGCCGCCTTGCGTGTTGAGCAATGAGGGGTAGAGTTCAAGGGCATAAAAGGGCGGGTTTTCAAGGGGAGATGACTGGACCGGCAGCTCTGGCTCGGTGTAAGCGGGTTTTTCAGTCATCTGCGGATACTTGGTGCGGCCGAAACAGGAGTCTATCCCTTCCTCCCTTATATCGCGGTTCCATCGTGAAACCGTTGACTCCAGGGTGTCCGGGTTAATCTTCAGCTTTTGCGCCAATTCGGCCAATGTTTCGGCCTTTATTATCCATCCTTTTTCAATCTCAGCACTGTTATCCCGGCTCCAGGTGTACTGCCGGCCGGTGGCGCCCAGGCCTGTCGCCACTGATATAGGACCGGCCAGGCGCGCGGTTTCATCGAAAATAGCGTAGCAGGGAATACGGGTGTATTCCAGGGTGTGCGAATTATAATAGTCAACGGCCAGGAGACCGGCGTGAGATTCGATGGCGCTTTCGTTTACGAACCTCTCGCCATGCCTGTCCACCAAGATATGCCCGGGCGCCCTGATGACGATCATAATGGCGGCCTCAAACTCCGGAACTTTGAGACCGAGCCCGCACGATACGCAGTTCATGTGCCAGAGACCGGCCCCGGCCTTCTGAGCCATGCGGATACCGTCACCCCTGTTCCCCGGGTTTCCAAAAGAATAAATGGGAAAGCCTTTGACGTTGTTTTGCAGGGTCTTCTGGTCATACTCATATCCCCCGGTTGTCAGGATTACGGCGCGGTTCGCTCGTATGGAGATGTCCCGTGATCCTTCCCCCGCCATTAGGCCGATTACTTCTCCGGCGCTGTTCGTTATAAGATTCTTTGCAGGTGTATCCGTCAAAACCGGGATTTTTCTTTTTTCCTCAACGGCGTAAGTAAGCAACGACCAGAGATGTTCGGCGAAAACGGTCATTCCCTTGCCTTTGCCTTTTACTAGATATTTGTTCATGGACGCAGCCCCGGGGACTTGCGGGAAACCGGCATGGCCGTAAATTTGCACTTCAGTCCCTTCCTTGAGGCTTTTTATCCAGTCCACGTTTTTGATCGCTTCTTCGGCAAAGACCCTGATGACCTCGGGATCGAATTCAGAACGGGAGAACTCGTAGAGCCCGGTTATATAGGTCACAGCGTCCTGGGCATTTGTCGGGCAAAGAAAACCTCCCATGGAGACGCGTGTGTTTCCGCCTCCTTGGGGCATGCTTTCCAGTATGATTACTTCTGCTCCCTCGTCGTGAGCTGCAATGGCCGCAGCCGCTCCAGCGCCCCCGTATCCCGCGACGATAACATCCGCTTCCCTGTCCCACTTAACCGGGTGGGAGGCTTTGTTTTTCCTGAGTGTCTTTTGAGATACCATGATAGCTTCCCCTTTCTAGCCCGTATTCGCTGAAATCGCAATGCAGAGGAAATTATTATATTGAAATTTTTTAAGAGCCGCTGATTTTGTTTAAATCACGGAAGGCGAAAATTTAACCCACAGGAATATATTCAATATTTCGAGGGGTTAAATTTTCGTGCGACAACAAGTCAGGGTGAACAAACTTTTTTTAAAATAGTTTCCAAAATTATTTTGAATCAAACTTCGTGTCGCGCAGCCACTGCCGTATGCCTGCCAGATCACGATCGTCCCAGGCGTCGCTTAAGCGGGTGGATAGAAATTGGACGAAAAGCCGGTCTAGCAGGTTCATTAATTCCTGGACAAGCGCGACCCGGTCCAGAAGCCGGCCCGCCGGGCTGGCTTCTCCCTCCTCGTAAGGGTCTATGGTATTTGGTAACCGCAGTCCGGTAATTTCAAACCCCTCCGCCTTAACGGTCATGCGCCAAACATGGTCGGCCGAGGTCAGGCGCAGTCTGGCTTGGCTGACCTTCTTCCCTTGCCGCAGGGCGGTTCGCGCTTCAGCCAGGCCCAGGTTTCGGCCCTGGCAGGTCACGGACTGGCGGAAATTATCCTGCCCGGAATCCAAAACCATGCGCTCCTCAAACCAGATCTCAACCGTACCGAATTTTTTAACCTGAACAAGGCCTGAATTCACTTCGGAAAGATACCAGAGCCAGGTTAAAAATTCCTGCCCTAAAAAGCGCTTTTCCCTGATCAGGTCTACAAGGTCCATCTTATCTTTTTCGTCCGCCGAATAAGGCCGCTGGTTTCACATGCTCCAGTTTGCCCGCCGGAATGTCCGCAGGTAAAAGCTGCCCGGCCAGGATAAAGGGGACCTTCATCATGAGACCTGTTTCAAAGGTCCGACGCCAGAGTTCTTCAAACTGTTCCCTGTCTTTGGCGCCGGAACTGGTCAGCCAGACTTCGTCACGCTCCATAAACCAGCAGACTTCGATAACTTTGGTGGATACCGGGGTTCTTTGCATGAGTTCGAGATGAACCCTGTCCCTGAGCGCTTTTCTTTCCTCGGGCCCCAGTTGTCTTCCGGGTATTTGTTGAAGTTCGGCTTCAGCCAGGGTCAGGTAACGCTTCACAATCTTGGGCGCGACCTTTCGGCGGTCAATCCTCATCCCCAGGGCCACGATTTCTCCGAACCTGTAACTTGCAGGATCAAAATCCGTGGCCAGCGGATTGAGCACCTCAACCCAGCCGATAGATTCCTGGTCCGCCGTGTGGTCAATATCAATAAAGGTATTGCGCTTGATAGATTCAGTTAAGAATTCATCTGTCAGCCCCGGGATCTTGTTCGTGACATGATACCTGGTCAGGCTGACCGTACCTTCCAGTAAACTCATTTTATATGACCAATCGATGAGACATAGCATTAATCATGGCAAAGATTGCATCCAACGGCAGATGCTTTTCAATGGAAGCGTCAAAGCTGATCACCAGGCGGGCGGGAAACTCGTCGTCTTCTTCATAAAGCGTATAAACCACCAGGATTTTCGGCAAGGCTAGAATACGGAAGGCCGCGTCACCCTGTTCAATGGGGCTCGCCCCCCAGCTCTTCGCCCGGGCCAACAAGCCTGCACCATCACGGGCGTACCGCGCTATGACATCCTTCTTGCTCAGGGCGTGAGGACCCTGGAAAAAAGTGAACCCGCCCCTGATCTCTTTTTCCGTGATCATCCGGCCGGACAACCCTTCCTCTGAAGCGTGAATAAGGTAGCACAACATGACCAGGCCGGCCTGGAACCCGACCGGATGCGCCTTTTTAAGACCCGTTATCTTTCGGGTTTCCTGGTTAACCATATATTCACCGCCCAGAAAAGGTACACGGTAGCCCTGCCCGGGCTGAAAACTGACCGCGGCCCGGCAGCAAACCGATTCCGGGTCCATTCCAGCCAGATCTTCCCAAAGCGCTGAAGGCAGATTTTCAACACCGCTGTATAGTCCGGGTTGTTCGCTTATTTTCGAAATGGAATTGTTCAAATATGGAAACTCCGAGAAATTGACAGAACCCCGTTTTCTCTCCATTGTATGGAAAGAAGACAAAACACCACTCTTATGTAAATTTCATCATATCACGGTCCGGTTATAAAGACAATCGTTGCCCTTCGCCATTTTCGTGAGTGTGAATGCTTTTGGGGGGCCGGGGAATATTGAGCATTTGAAATTTCGGACTTTCCTGTTGTATAATACCCGCATCCTACAAGGAGGAAAAATTATGGGGAATCTATTGTGGCGTCCCTCACCGGAGCGGATTAAGCGTTCGAATATGTATCGCTTCATGCAGACCATAAATGAAAAATACAACCGGAATTTTTCTGAGTATAACGAACTTTATCAATGGTCTATTGAAAATATACCGGATTTTTGGGAGACGATGTGGAACTTTGGCGGCATCAAGGCTTCGAAGCCGTATGATCAGATTATTGATGATTTGTCCAAGATGCCGGGCGCTAAATGGTTCTCAGGCGCACAGCTTAATTTCGCGGAGAACCTTCTTCGTTACAGGGATGATCAGGTCGCCCTGATTTTCAAGGGAGAAGGTCAGGCAAGTACCAGGATGACATACCGCCGGCTTTATGACGAGGTAGCCAGGGTGGCCAGCGCCTTGAAAGAAATGGGCGTTAAAGCGGGCGATCGTGTGGTCGGGTTCATGCCTAACATGCCTCAGACTACCATCGCAATGCTGGCGGCCACAAGTATGGGCGCTGTCTGGTCTTCCTGTTCGCCCGATTTTGGAATAAAAGGCGTACTTGACCGCTTCGGGCAGATTAAGCCAAAAGTCCTCTTTACCGCGAACGGGTACTCCTTTAAGGGAAAATTGTTTGATTCTCTGGAACGCATCTCGAGTATCCTCAAGGAACTTCCAAGTATTGAAAGGGTGGTTGTAGTTCCCTACACCGAGCAAAATCCGGACATCAGCAAAATTCCTAATGCCGTCTACTTTGATGATTTTGGCGCCTTTAGCCCGAATCTTGAAATTGAATTCGAGCAATTGCCTTTTGAGCATCCCCTCTACATCATGTATTCGTCTGGCACAACAGGCCTGCCCAAGTGCATGGTTCAGTGCGCCGGCGGAATACTCATTCATCACCTTAAAGAACTCATCCTCCACACAGACCTGAAAAGAGATGACACCATCCTTTACGTCACCACCTGCGGCTGGATGATGTGGAACTGGCTGACCAGCGCACTGGCCGTGGGCGCCACCCTCGTCCTCTTTGACGGCAACCCCTTTCATCCTGAACCGGGTATCCTCTGGAAACTGGCTCAGGATGAAAAAATAACCATCTTCGGAACCAGCGCGGGCTATCTGAACGCGCTTCAGAACGCCGGGGTAAAACCCGGCCGGGAGTATGACCTTAAACCTCTCAGGACCGTGCTTTCCACGGGATCACCGCTTTCGGAAGAAGGCTTTGAGTATGTCTATCGAGAAATCAAGGATGACATTCAGTTAGCCTCTATTTCCGGAGGCACCGATTTGAACGGATGCTTCGCTCTGGGAAATCCCATGGGACCGGTTTATGCCGGCGAACTGCAGTGCCGGGGCCTGGCCATGAATGTTCAGGCCTACGATGAGAACGGAAAGCCCGTCATTAACCAGCAGGGTGAACTGGTTTGTGTCTCTCCTTTCCCTTCCATGCCCATATATTTCTGGGACGACCCGGACAACCGGAAATATCACGCTGCTTATTTTGATGTCTATCCTAATGTCTGGAGACACGGAGATTTTATCGAGATCAATGACCGCGGCGGTGTGAAGATTTATGGCCGCTCAGACGCCACTTTGAACCCGGGAGGAGTCCGAATCGGAACGGCGGAGATATATCGGCAGGTTGAACAACTGGACGAAATTGAAGACAGCATTGTGGTCGGCCAGAACTGGAATAATGACGTGAGGGTTATCCTTTTTGTGGTCATGGCTGAGGGATTTGAGTTGACGGAAGAGGTCAAGAACAAGATCAAACAAACAATCCGCTCCAATGCGTCACCAAGGCATGTGCCTGCCAAAATCATTGCCGTTCCGGGCGTCCCTTACACCTTGAACATGAAAAAAGTCGAATTGGCGGTAAAAAAGGTCATCCACCGGCAGGCCGTGCTGAACAAGGACGCCCTGGCGAATCCTGAAGTGCTGGATTACTATGCTGATATAAAGGAGCTTCAAGAGGATTAGAACAGGAGCGAAAAGTACTTCCGCAAATAATCTTTATTTGTATTTTACCGCCTTCAGGCAAGTAACCTGAGGCATGATATTTTTAAGCGCCTCGTGCTTCGGCTGAATTCACTGTCAGAGTCTATGCTTTTTTCTTGACAAGACCTTCTGTTGGGAATAATTATGTAGTATACGAAAGGTATAAATATGCATCAATATGATGATTGCATCATCTTTCTTTTGGCCAAGGCATATCAAGGCGCTCAGGGACTTTTTAAGAAAAGACTCAAATCATACAATTTGACACCGGTTCAGCATCTGATTCTGGAAGCGCTCTGGGAAGAAGACGGGCTCTCAGCCGGGGAAATCGGCAAAAGACTGGTCCTTGACCATGCTACCGTGTCCGGAGTGCTTGATCGCATGGCGGAAGGCGGTTGGATCGTTAAAGAAACCGATCAGGCGGATAAGAGGTTTTTACGCGTCTATCTCTCAACCAAGGCCCATGAAATAAGATCACAGTTAACAAGCATCAGACAAGAAGCCAACGAGGAAATACTGGCTGACCTGACCTTTGAGGAAAAGGTTTTGTTGAAACGGTTACTGAGAAGTTTTTTGCGGTAGCGTTTCGTGAATATATTTGGCGTACAACTTAACTGTTTACGGCTGTGTTAAAATTTTTAGCGGGGGGGCAAAGTGTCTGATCAAGCTATTTATCAAAAATTTATTGAATGGTTGGGCGGAACATGGTGGGGGCTCCCGCCGTCCGAGCATTTGATGCCTATGATTATGTCTTATGTTTCTCCCGAGGACGCGTCTTTCTTGACCGGCCTGCCTTTTATGGGAAAGAGCGTTGAGGAGTTGGCCGCCATGAAAGGATTGGATCCGGCTGAACTCGCCCCTCGTTTGAAAGAACTCGCCCGAAAAGGCCTGATTTTTGAAAGTGTCAGCGAAGGCACGGTTCTGTATCGGCTTAATGATTCCTTTTTTACGTTTTTGCGTTCGGTTTACTGGCCCGGAAGTTTTGACGAGGCGGTCAAAGCCAGCGCGCCTCACGTGAATAAGTATTATATGGACGGCTGGTTCGATCAATACGCAGATGTGCATTTACGCGGGCTCAGAACTATCCCTATCCAAAAGACCGTCGAGGACGCACGCCAGGTGCTGCCATTCGAAGATATCGTCCAGGTGGTTGAGGATCGTGAATATTACAGTGTGTCCGTCTGCCCCTGCCGCCACCGGCACAATCTTGATCCTGATTTGCCGGACTGCAATCACTCGACCGAAGTCTGCCTCCATTTTGACGAGCTTGGCCGTTACATCGTGGAAAACGGTATGGGCAGAGAAATCACCAAAGAAGAGACTTTTGACATCCTGAAAAAAGCAGCGGATGAAGGTCTGGTGCACGGCCTTTCCAACTGGAAAGAAAAACCAGACACGATTTGCAACTGCTGCGTTGATGTTTGCATGTGGTTTGAGTCATATCATGAGCTGGGACATGACAAAACCTTGGATCCGTCCAACTATAAAGTGAGCGTTAATGCGGAAACCTGCCGGGCCTGTGCTTTATGTGTAAGACGCTGCCCCATGGACGCCTTGCAGCTAAAATTTTCGGCTGAAGCGCGGAACAAATTCCATAAGGCCCCGGTTCTTGATTCTGATCTGTGCATCGGCTGTGGTGTTTGCGCCCACAAGTGCCCCACGGAATCGCTTGTGCTGGTGCCTAAAGAAGTTACTACGGAACCGCCGGAAACAATAAGGCACTATGGGTTGAGTTTCCTGGCCGACCGTAAGGCTGCTCAGGAAGAGCGTGAAAAAAACGCGGGTTAAATCTCAATTTTATTCTGCCGGTGAACCGGAACCCCCAAAAGCTTAATGAAAAAGTTCAGAAGGCTGTCAATTGAATAACTTTTATTGCCAAGATGAAATTGAAAATCAGGTTTTTTTATTCATTTCATCGTTAATCAACAAGAAGGAGAAAGGATTATGTTACAGACCAGATTGACCGAATTGCTGGGAATTAAGTATCCGATTCAATGCGGGACTATGCAGGGGCTAAGCCGGGCGGAACTGGTAGCCGCAGCGGCCAATGCCGGCTGTTTGGCCTGTATACCCGCCGCTACCTTTCCTTCCCGGGAAGAGCTGCTGGATGAAATTAAAAAAACACGCGACATGACGGACCAGCCCTTCGGGGTCAACGTGTCTCTCTTCCCCGCCCTGATGCCCAGGCCGCCGGAGGAGTTGATCGGGACGGTCATCGAAGCCGGAGTCAAGATTATTGAGACGGCTGGCCGTAACCCGGAACCTCACCGGAAACAAATAACCGAAGCCGGGCTTATCCACATTCACAAGTGCGCCCGCGTGCGTGACGCGATCAAGGTTGACAGGCTGGGTGTTGACGCGGTTTCTATTGTCGGCACGGAGTGTGGCGGACACCCGAGCATGGAGGGAGTGACTTCATTGGTTCTGATACCCCAGGCCGTGGATGGCTGCGAAAAGCCTCTTATCGCGGGCGGGGGTTTCAGCGACGGGCGTTCCCTGGTCGTGGCCCTGGCCCTCGGCGCCGAAGGTGTGAACATGGGTACCCGTTTCATGGCCACAAAAGAGTGCCCGGTGCATGAAAAGGTTAAACAGAAAATGATAGAATCTCCCGAAACAAGCACGATTATCGTCATGCAGTCTTTGGGAAACCCGAGCAGGGTCCTCAGAACCCCCTGGACTGAAAAAATCGTTGAGAAGGAGAAAGAAGGCGCTACGCTGGAAGAACTTATTCCCTTGATTAAAGGAGAAGTCAGTCAAAAAGGCGGATGGGTTGAAGGAAACATAGAACAGGGTATGCTTCCGGTCGGTCAGGTTGTCGGCCGCATTAAAAACATACCGAGCGTGGCGGAACTGGTTGAATCCATCATTGAAGAGGCCAAGCAGGTTAAGGCCAAACTCGATCAAGTATTGTAAGCATGGTTCCGGGTTTTAGCTGGTTTATTGCGGCAAAATCACTCAAGGCGATAAACGTGAGGTAGCGGATGGTTACGGCCGGGAATGTTCTTAGGCTGTGGCCATCCTTGTTCCTAATCTAATTGTAATAATGGTAAAACCTTGCTGCCTTTTATCGGCGTAAAACCTGCGGCCAATGAAGAAAACCTTGACAAATTATAATATTTCTTTTTAAAGTGGATTCAAATTACGAAAAATCTCTGGCAAATCGTCATCAGTTTTTTTTAAAAGGCCGGTTAACAGGTGTGTGGCGTGATTGATGAAAACCTCAATAGCCTTCCACGATGGCGAGACCTTGCCGCGGCTGAAGATAATCAGGTCGGGTTTGGAATGGATTATTTTTTCCTCGAAGAAAAAATGATTTATAAGGAGGTTCTTTACGATGACAGACGATCAGATGAAAGAAAAGCAGCTCATCGGCGAGGTAACGCATTTTTTCGGCAAAATCAGTGTCGCCGCCATTAAGCTCACTGAACCTCTTAAGGTCGGTGATACCATATCCATAGAAGGGGCTACCACCAATTTTACCCAAACTGTCGAGTCGATGCAGGTTCAGAATGAAAATATCAGCGAAGCCCGGGCGGGAGATGAAATTGGTATAAAGATAAAAGACAAAGCCAGAGAAGGAGACAGGATTTATTTAATTAAATAGAACCGCGTCATGTTACCTAAAAAAAGAGGGAAATTTCGGTTGGGTCGAAATAAGTTTTATTAGTCTGATTTCAGGAGAAATAGAGCGGTGCGGTTCTAATTTTATAAAGAGGGGAGGCGGTAACCAATTTAATTATGTTATGGTTTAAGGCTTCTGCAAAACGAGTAATTTTGGTGAAATCGCGGAATTTGACAATGAGTTCGGCTAAAAAATGAAATTTTGCAGAGGTCTTGGTTTGTTAACTTGAGTTAGCAGGATCGTGATGAATCAGGGAGATAGTGATGAATCAGGGAGGTAGTAATGAGCTTTAGAAAAAGTGGTCTTGTTTTGGGTTGCCTGGCAATGCTTTTTTTTCTTTTTTCAGTAGTGACCCCGCATCTGGCTAAAGCGGGGGTGAAATCCGAGGTTGAACCCTGGGTTTGGACCAAGGAAAACCCCAAGCCCAGTTGGTGGACTTGGGGAGACGATTATGAAAAGGCTAAACCGGTCCGGGGCGGGTATTACCGCTCAGCCGCGACTCGCTATATCGGGTTGATGAATCCGAATCATTGGCCGGTCAATGACTGGGTGGCCATGACCCAGCTATATGAGATGCTCATCTATAACGATGGCAATTACAGGGCCTCCATCCCCTGGCTGGCCAAATCTTTTAAATTTGAATCACCGACATCGGTAGTCATGAAACTCAGAAAGGGCGTTCAATTTCACGATGGGACATATTTCGACGCCGAGACCCTGAAGTACCAGATAGACTGGATCAGAAATAAGAGGAACGGCTGCTGGTCAAGGGCCTGGCTCAAGCCTGTTAAAAAAATCGAGGTGGTGGATGACTTCACCGTAAGGTGGACATTTAAGAAACCCTGGGCCGCCTTTCCCGGGATCATGGCCAACGTTCCCGGTTATGTCATGTCCAGGAAGGCCCTCGAAGAGGGTGGCCCCAAGGCCATGGACAATCACGCCGTGGGCACGGGCAGGTTCATGTTTGAGGAAGGCCGTCCCGGTAATTATCTCAAGCTGAAAAGAAACCCTAACTGGTGGTTCGGCAAAAGCATCGGCCATCCGGAAATGCCTTACTTTGACGGTTGGTTAATTAACGTCATTCCCGATCCGTCGGTTCAACTGGCCAATCTCAGGGCCGGGAAGATTGACGGTATGACCGTGGATCCGTCTCAATATCTTTTGATTAAGGATTCTCCCAATCTCAAGGTTTACAAGGTTAATCAAAATCATGTCACCGCCATGCGCTTCAATACGCAAAAAGGCCCCTGCAAGGACATCCGCGTCCGTAAAGCCATCTCCCATGCTATTGACCGGAAAGCCCTGATTGAAGGCACCGTGTTCGGCTTGGGCAGAATCGCCAGTTGTATGTATCCCGGCGACCACTGGTGTCACAACCCCAACTTGAAGCCGGTCAGTTATGACCCTGAACTGTCCCGGAAGCTCCTGGCCGAGGCTGGTTATCCCAATGGCCTGACCGTCAAAGGTTATTATGCCAATTATGCTATAGCCATGAATATAGCTGAGGCCATCAAGGCCATGCTGAAGCAGGTGGGTGTCAACTGGGAAGTGGAGTTTTTGGATTCCGCGGCGTCATCAGACAGGATGAAGAATCTTGAGTATGATTTCGCCGGAGGCGGTTGGGTCTGGATTTGGGATCCGGACCTGATGGCCACGGGGCTCTACATGCCCGAGGGTGGTTTTAACTACGGCCGCAGCAATCTCCCGGCAGCCCAGAAGCTTATCCGGCAGGGTCGGGCCGAAGTTGATCTGAAAAAGAGACAGAAGATATACTGGCAACTCGAAAAAATGCTTTATGATGATTATGAAGATGCCTGGCTTTGGTGGTCTGTGAGTGTTTCCGCCTACCGGAAGAACGTCATGGGCTGGAACACCAAATTGTACTTGAAGGGCCGAGAGGGATTCTGGTTCTCGCATCCAATGTGGTTTAAAGACGGTAAGCCGTAATATCCTGCCGGTCATTTAAAAAATCTTATTGGAAGGGGCCTGTTCCCGCGGGGGAACAGGCCCCCTGTTTTTTATTCTGGCTTGAAATTTCTCAAGAAGCGGTAAGTTTGCTGAGGTTGGGTTAGGTGAAAATTTAACCCACAGGAATATTGCCTATATTCCGAGGGCCTAATTTTGAGCCTGCCCATGAGCTCACCTAAAGGACGAAATTTTGCAGAACCCTATCTTAAGTAGTCGACCCTGAAAAACAGGGGATAAGGGTCCTGGGGCGCGGTTCGTATCGGGA
>CAZVRN010000039.1:0-13439 GCA_964629485.1 uncultured Thermodesulfobacteriota bacterium
TCATGCCCAACGGTTACATCGGTGAAATGCCTTATGCTATTGTGGCGCGGAAAGACGAATTGCGGGACGTCCAGATTGAGGTTTGCGCGCCCGCTATTGATCCGGGATGGCTTTTGCCGGGCCTGGAGGAGTCTTTCGATATTGTTGTGCGGACCTATCTGCATCTGGCCCGGCAGGGTCATGATGAAGGCCGGATTCACTTTCTGCCTTATACCAATGGAACCTGGTTCAAGCCCTACGCCGATAACCGGCCGGGCGCGCGGGAGATTGACGTGCTTTTAATGGAAGTCTCGCCCCCGGATGAAAACGGGTTCTGCACCTTTGGCGGGGTGGTATGGGAAAAACGAAAGTACGCCCAGAGGGCGCGGACGGTCATAGCCGAGATTGACAACAACCAGATAAAATCCCGGGGCGACACGGCCATTCATGTTTCGGAGATTGATTACCTGGTCGATATCTCCGCCCCGCCGGTGACCGAGGAAGAAGCCGATCTTGTGGCCGCCCGCTTTCCCCCTGAAAAGCGTGAACAGGCCAGGCAGGCGGCGCTTTTATTCAATCCCCGTCTTCTCCGGCGGGCCTTGCCCCTGGTTGACCAGGTTGAACTGCCGGTTCTTGAGTTTCAGTTGAACATGGATGAGCCGGACGATACCACCAAGAAGATCGCTGAAAACCTGAAAACGATTCTGCGTGATCGCGACACGATTCAGATCGGCGTGGGCAAGCCTTCCAAGTACATGGTTGATCTGGGTGTTTTCGATCACCTCAATGACTTGAGCATTTTTACGGAAATGGCCTGTCCGGGCATGGGTTTTCTGGTAAAGCGGGGTATCGCCACGGGCAAGTACGCTTCCCTGCACCCGGGCAAGGCCGTCTTTACCGGGCTGATCGGCTTTCGCCCGGAGGAAGTGCTTTGGGCGAACGATAACCCCTTGATAGAACTTTACAGCGCAGATTACACGGTCAATATCGCCAACATCGTCAAGAATGAGAACATGGTCGCCATCAACAATATCACCCAGGTTGATCTCACCGGGCAGATAACCTGCGAGAGCCAGTTCGGCCCGCGTTTGATCAACGGCCCGGGCGGCCAGATAGAGTTTCATATTGGCGCATTTTTCGCGCCGGGCGGGCGCGCCGTCTCCCTGATGCCTTCCACCTGGAGCGGGTCGGTTTCCACGATTGTGCCTTATCTGAGCGAGGGGTCCCTGGTGACCATTCCCCGGGCTTACGCCGATTACGTGGTCACGGAATGGGGCGTGGCCCAGTTAACCGGCAAAACAAACCGGGAGAGGGCGGAAGAGCTCATCCGGGTGGCGCACCCCGATTTCCGGGACGAACTCAAGGAGGCGGCTAAAAGCATCTTTTAATCACGGGAAGGGTCAGCGCCCTTCCCAGATATCCTGAACCACCTGCTCCAGCCCAAGCCGTCTCAGGGTTTCGGGCAGGGGTTTGCCGGTGGCTTTATCCCATCCCATGCGCTGGTAGTAATCATCAAGCAATTGGTCCAGCATGGGCGTCATGCTCTTGCCGGCGAAAGGCCCGTCTACGGGTGTTGAGCCATATCTGGGGGAAGGGGCTTCCATTTCCCGGGTGTGGCCCTGCCTGAAGTTATAGACCCGGGCCAGGTTCACGATACGCAGCCCCACGTCCTCGGCCTCTTGCCCGGTGAAATCCCATCCCGTGGCCGCGCTCACGGCCTGGGCAAGCAGTTTCGGATCAACCAGGGTTGAGAAGAAGCAAACGCCAAGGGTATCCACGAAGGACATCCTGCCCTTGCCCGAAGTTGTGACCGTTACCACCTCTTCAGGCGAAAGCTCCTGCCCGGCCGCAAACGGAACAGTGGGACGCGACTCCAGGGTGCCGGTATTGGAGGTCAGTTTGTCGAACATCTCGGTCCAGTAAGCGCGATGATCATAGCCGCGCGGGGTGTTCCCTTTTTGAGTGTGCACGGCGAAGTTCGGGGCTTCTCCTCCGATAAGGCGGGCGGCGCGCATCGCGCCTTCAGCCATGGTATGGCCGAATCCCTTGCGCCGCGCGATGTTGTGAAGCAGGGCCCTGGCCGCTTCGACATTCCCCCAGTTTAACTCCAGGCCGTCCGTCTCTTTTTTGGAAATCAGCCCCTTTTCATAGCACTCCATGGCCAGCCCGATGACCCAGCCCGTTTCGTTCATTTCGAGACCGAGGCGGTCCACGACATTGATCAGCATCATGGCGGAGGCCACTTCCATGTTCCCGATCTGGGAACCCATGGCGGACAGGCACTCGAACTCAGGCTCTTCCACGACAAGGCCCTGGTAAGGGCCCTCGGTGATGGTTGATTCGTGACAGTGGTGCATATGGCAGGCCCAGCAGGGGTTTGGTTTCGGCTGAAACCGGCCGCGAATGTATTCGGGCGTAAACTGCTTCAGCTTCTCCCTGTCCGGGTAGACATTGGTCGTATAGTTCTTGATCGGCAGGGCCCCGACGAGCTCAACCGCGCCGTAGGTGCCCAGCGTTCCATACTCGTACAGCCGGCGCGTGGCATCGTTATTCTTTATTCTTTCCAGTATTTCATTTGACAGGGCCGCGATCTTCTCCGGGTCATGCACGGTGACGCCGTTCTTGCCTCTGGCCACGGCAACAGCCTTGAGCTTCTTGGAGCCCATGACCGCGCCCATGCCGTTATGCCCGGCCACGTGCCCCTTGTCCGCCGTGATCGCGGCGAACTTCACCAGGTTTTCACCGGCAGGACCAATCGTGGCCACGCTCATGTTTCCCTTTTTATAACCGAGTTCCTCCCTGATCGCGTCCTCAGTCTCCCAGGTGTCCAGCCCTGTCAGATGGCCGGCGTCCCGGATTTCGGCCTGGCCGTCGTGAAGGTACAGGTAGACCGGCCGATCTGCGGCGCCCTGAATGATAACGCCGTCAAAACCGGCGAACTTCATGAAAGCCCCGAAAAGCCCGTTGGCCTGACTGAAGGCCGCGCCACCGGTCAGGACCCCCCGCGTTGTCACGGAAAAGGTGCCGCTGCCCGGTATCCTTGTGCCGCCTAAAGGCCCGGAGGCAAAGATGAGACGATTTTCCGGATCATAGCACTCAATCCCCGGCGGGACTTCTTCATAGAGAAACTTGATTCCGAAACCGGCGCCGCCTACGTATTTCCTGAGCGCCGTCTCGTCGAGCCACTCCCGGCTGAGCTTTTCATTGGTCAGGTCTGCCCTTAAAAGTCTGCCTGCGTAACCGCCGGTGTCTTGCGATGACATAACAATCCTCCAGTCTGTAAGTCCGGTTAATTTCGCTGCATGTTTAATGCATATCCAAAAAAGGGCCGGGTGTCAAATCAAACGGCCAGGTAATTCCGGCTGCAAACTGACTCCCGAAGACCTGCCCGGCTTGAATGTGCGCGGGTGATTTCTGTTGACTTTATGCTTTTCCCGAGGCACATTAAAAAGATCACGGGATGGTGCAAAACGCCTCGAACCTCACGGCCTGATAAATGTCCGGCATATAGTCCCGGAGGCTCTCCGACGCAAAAAGGGGCTTTTCGGCTGTAAAAACAGGCCGGAAGCTGAAGCAGAAGTTTATCACGGATTGAACATGCCGCCACGCGCCGAGCAAGGAGGGAAACATGGGGGAGTGGAAAAAAACAACATGCGTCTTATGCGGGAATCTCTGCGGCCTTGAAGTATTGGTCGAGAACAACCGGATAATCAAGGCTCACGGTGACAAGGCCAATCCCCGCAGTGAGGGTTATGTCTGCCGCAAAGGCATAAATATAAAACATCACCAGCACCATGCCGACCGCCTGGCACATCCGCTTAAAAAGGTCGGAGACCGTTTTGAAAAAATATCCTGGGACCAGGCCATTGACGAAGTGGCCGAAAAACTCACGGCCATTGTAAACGAACACGGACCGCGCTCTTTTGCCCTCATGGGCGGCGGCACGCTTGCCTGCCCGTCACAGGGGGTCTTCGCAGTCAACGTGCTGCGGGGGCTCGGCTCTCAATACTTTTACAACGCCCTGGCCCAGGAACTGACCGGAAGATACTGGGTGGACGGGAAAACCTTTGGCAACCAGCACCTTCACTCGGAACCCGATCTTGGTCAAACGGACATGCTCCTGGCCGTGGGCTGGAATCCAATGATGAGTCACCATACGCCCCGGGCGCGCCGCGTGCTGGCAAAATTCAGCCGGGACCCGGAAAAGATTCTGGTCGTGGTCGATCCCCGGGTCTCGGAAACAGCCAGAATCGCTAATATCCACCTGCCTATCCGGCCCGGAACGGACGCCCTTTTTTACCGGGCCATGATTTCGATCATCCTGAACGAGGGCTGGCACGATAAGGACTATATTGAGAAGCATGTCAGCGGCCTTGTTTACCGGTTTCGATGCCGAGGCGGCCTTGGATGTTTGCGAGCTGGACCATGACCAGGTCAAAGAGGTCTGCCGCCTGTTTGCCACCCGGAAGTCCAGCCACCGCAGCGACCTCGGGGTCCTGATGACCAGGCACAGCACGCTTATCTCTTATCTTGAAAACGTGCTTCTGGCTGTCTGCGGGCGGATCGGGGTTAATGGCGGAAATGTTTTTCCAATCGGCCTGCGCCGGGGCGGCAGAAGAGAAAGCCCGGACGAGCGGGAGGCCCGCTCCTGGCGCACCGTGGTGACCGGCTACCCGGCCATAACCAACCTTTACCCGCCGAATGTTATGCCCGAGGAGATCCTGACCGACCACCCGGACAGGCTTCGCGCCGTTATCGTCAGCGCGGCCAATCCGCTGAGGTCTTTTGCCGACACCTCGGCTTATGAAGAGGCCTTCAAAAAATTGGACCTGCTGGTCACCGTGGAAATCGCCATGACGGAGACGGCCGCGCTTTCCCATTACGTTTTGCCGGCCCTGTCCGGTTATGAGTCGTGGGACGGGGGCATGGGCGGAGGCTTTCCGAAGATCTTCATGCAGTTTCGCCGGCCGGTGGTCAACCCGGAGGGGGAACAGATTGAAGCCGGGGAAATATTTGTACGGCTGGCCGACCGCCTGGGACTGATTCCTGAAATACCGGCCAGCCTCTATGAAGCGGCCGATAAGGGGGACCGGTTAAAGTTCGGCGCGGCCCTGATGGAATACTTAAAGGCAAACCCCAGGGCCGCAAGCCGAATGCCCTATATCCTGGCCAAGACCCTCGGGAAAAAACTGGGTTCCGTGCACCTGGCTTCACTCTGGGGTCTTTTGCAGAACCTCTCTCCCGCGGTCCAGGAAATGGCGGCGCGAGTCGGTTTCCATCCCGGTCCCGGACTCGGGGAGGAAATATTCCAGGCAATCCTGGATCATCCCGAAGGCCTGTGGATTGGCGAGGCAGACGTGAAAACATGGGACCATTTCCAGGCCCTGGCCACCAAAGACGGCCGCATCAACCTATATGTGCCCGAAATGGAGGAATGGCTTAAGGAGATCGAACCGGCCCTGGAATCAGAAAAACTTAAAGAAGGTCAGAATGAGTACCCGTTTATCATGTCCTCCGGCAGGCATTGGGACACAAACGCCAATACACAGATGCGGGACCCCGCCTGGAACGAAGGAAAACGGGCCTGCACGGCCACCATGCACCCCTCGGACGCGGACAAGACCGGGCTCAAGGACGGCCAGATGGTTCGGGTGACGACCGAGGCCGGGCAAGAGACGATTGAACTCGAAGTGACCAGTATGACCAGGCCGGGCTACATCGTGATACCGCATGGTTTCGGTCTGGTGTTTCAGGAGAAAATATACGGGGCGAACGCCAACCGGCTGACCAAGAATACCCATCGTGACCGGATTGCCGGGACTCCCTATCACCGCTATATCCGCTGCCGGGTGGATCCTGCTTAACGGCTGAAGTTTCAGCTTGAAACCTCTTAAGAACGAGTAATTTTATTGAAATATCGTAAGGCGGCAATGACTTCAGCCGCAGGACGAAGTTCTTAAGAGGTCTTGCTTCAGTGCCTCAAAAGCTGGTTGGCAATGATGACACGCTGAATCTCGGACGCCCCTTCGTAAATGCGAAGCATCCTGATCTCCCGGTAGAGCCTCTCCACTGTATATCCCTTGGAAACACCAAGCCCCCCGTGAATCTGAACCGCTTCGTCAATCACCTCCTGGGCCATCTCTGTGGCGTAAAGCTTGGCCATGGCCGATTCCTTGGTGATGCGCTCCCGGCCCTGGTCCTTTAAAAAGGCGGACCTGAAGACCAGGAGCCTGGCGGCGCTGATCTTGGTAGCCATGTCAGCCAGCTTACCCTGGATCAGTTGAAACTGGCTGAGGGTCTGGCCGAAGGCCTCTCTCAGCTTGGCATAGGCCAGGGCTTCATCAAAGGCGGCCTGGGCAAAGCCGACCGCACAGGCCCCCACGGTGGTGCGGAAAAAATCCAGTGTCTGCATGGCGATCTTGAATCCCGCGCCTTCCTCTCCAAGACGGTTCGCGGCCGGCACGCGGCAGTCCTCAAAATGAAGGGAGCCGATGGGATGGGCCGCCACCAGGTCCAGCCTTGCGCCGGGGGTAAAGCCTTCAAATCCTTTTTCAACAATGAAACCGGTAATTCCCCTGGTCCCTTTATCCGGATCGGTCTTGGCGAAAACCGTGTAAACATCCGCGTCCGGGGCCATGGAAATAAAGGTCTTCTCCCCATTAAGTATGTATTCGTCTCCCTTTCGCTCCGCGCGGGTCAGGATGGCCGCCGCGTCCGACCCGCCGCTGGGTTCGGTCAAGGCAAAAGTAATACAGCTCTCGCCCGAGGCGACCCCGGGCAGGTAGGTTTCTTTTTGCGATTCGTTGCCCGCGACAACAATGGGACCGGCGCCGAGGCCCTGCATGGTGAAAATCAGCTCGGCGTTGAGGCAGGTCCGGGCAAGCTCCTCACGAACAAGGCAAAACGAAACCAAGGACATGGTTTCCGGGCCGCCGCCATACTTGCCGGGAACTGTAAGGCCCAGCAAACCCTGGTCGGCCAGGAATTTGAGAATCTCGCGGCTGACTACGTTCGTTTCGCCGGTTTTTTCTTCCAGCTCTTTCAACTTGCCTTTACATATTTTAATGACCGACTCCCGCAGCATTTTCTGCTCGTCGGTAAGGAGGTTCAATAGAAAATCCATGTCTTTTCCCCTTTGCTTGGCCTTGTTTTTGTCATGAATGTCTCATCTACGGTTATTTTTAGATCAGGTCCAAATCACTTCCCGGACGCCGTTGGCTCAGCATAACCAAAAATCATCTGTTTTCAAACAGATTTTTTATCTCCTTTTTATTCATCTTGCCGACGCTGGTTTTGGGAATTTCATCAACAATATATATCCTGTCGGGCACGGCCCACCTGGAGATGACGCCCTCTTCGGCGAAGCGCTTGAGAAAACCCTTCACATCCTCCTCGGCCACCTTCCCCTCATAGTCCGGTTTCAAGGTCAGCAAGGCTATGGGCCGCTCGCCCCATTTCTCATCGTTCACGCCCACGACCGCCGCCTCGGAAACCGCTTCATGCTGGCTGATGAGGTTCTCTATTTCCAGGGAAGAAATCCACTCCCCGCCGCTCTTGATAACATCCTTCAGCCGGTCGGTAATTTGCAGGTAACCTTCCTTGTCAATGGAGGCGATATCCCCGGTATGAAGCCACCCGCCTTTCCAGAGTTCCTCGGATTTTTGCGGTTCCTTGAAATACCCCTGCGTGAGCCAGGGAGACCTGACCACGACCTCCCCGGCCGACTTTCCGTCACGCGGGAGGAAGCCTCCTGTTTCATCCGCGACCCTGAGATCAACCAGGGGGATGGGGAACCCGGCCTTTCTGAGGACATCCAGCTTCGGTTCCAGGTCCCAATCAAGCATGGGGGGTTTTAAGGTTGAGATGGTCAAAACCGGGCAGGTCTCAGACATGCCGTATCCGGCCATGACCTTGATTCCTCTTTCGGCGGCGGCCATGGCCAGCCCTTTGGACAGCGCGGAACCGCCGATATTCACTTTCCAGCCTTTAAGGTCTACCTCCCCGGCCAAGGGGTGAGTGAGAATCATGTGAAGCAGGGTCGGCACGCAGTGGGAAAAGGTTACCTTCTCTTTTGCGATCAGCCTCAGCAGGTTCTCAGCCTCGTACTGCCCGGGATAAATCTGCTTGACCCCCAGCAAAGTGGCCAGGTAAGGTATGCCCCAGGCATGGACATGAAACATGGGTGTAATGGGCATATAGACATCGCCTGACTGGAGGCGCGGTTCCTTGAAGCTTCCCATGGCCACGCCCGAGGCCAGGGTATGGAGGACCAGTTGGCGGTGGCTGAAATAGACGCCCTTGGGGTCGCCCGTGGTCCCGGTCGTGTAAAAAACCGTGGCCTGGGTGTTTTCGTCGAATTCCGGAAATTCAAAGGCATCATCGGCCTGCCCGAGCATTTCCTCGTATTCCGCGGCAAGGGGCAGAGTCGTGGCGGGCTTTTGCGAACTGTCTTTAAGCAGGATAAAGGTCTGCACGGTCTCCAGTTTGTCAGCCATATCTTCCAGCAGGGGTAAAAAATCCTCATGCACCAGCACAACCGTGTCTTCAGCATGGTTCATGGTGTAAAGGATCTGCTCCGGAGAGAGACGGATATTGACCGTGTGGAGAATGGCCCCCAGCATGGGCACGGCGTAGAAGCATTCCAGGTACCGGTGGGAATCCCAGTCCAGGACCGCCACGGTGTCGCCCGGCTTCACTCCCCGGGCGGTCAGGGCCGAGGCTAAGCGGTTTATTCGTTCGTAAAATTCCCGGTAGGTGTAGCGGGCCAGTTCCCGGTAAACGATTTCCTGGTCAGGGGCATACAAAACGGGAGTGTGGAGCAGTTGCTTGATAAGCAGGGGATATTCGTACGCTGAAGGGGTTTTGGTAATCAAACGGGAGCTTTTCATCTCTTTTTTTCCTCCTCATAGTTACCCGGCGCCGGGATTCTTTGACCATGCCGTCTTTAAGTTTTTTTACGGAAAACGGCCGCACCGGGCCGCTCATGCAGCTTTGGCCCTTAACTTTTATTTTTTGAGAAAGTTCGTGGCAGGGACCCCCTCTTAAGGCCGAGGTTCCCTTATGTGCTTATTATAATAAACCAGGTTAATCAGGCGGGTCAATACTACCTAAAATCTTTTAAGAACCAATAATTTTGTTGTAATCGCGGAAGGCGAAAAATTAACCGGCAGGAATATTAAACATATTTCGAGGGTTGCCCGTCAAGCCTGATAAAAAGACAGGGCCAGAGGCGGCGCTTTGTAGAAATCTCACTTAAGCGACGAGCTTTAATATATCCTCGCAGAGGCACCCCATGGGTTCGGCCACCCCGGGGCAGGTGATGCTCCCTTTATAAATGTTCACGCCCAGGGCAAGAGACTTGTTTTCCCTGACGGCCCGCTCAAGTCCTTTGCTCGCGATTTCCAGAATATATGGCAGCGTGACGTTGGTCAGGGCAAAGGTTGATGTTCGCGCCACCACGCCGGGCATGTTGGTTACGCAGTAGTGAATAACGCCATCAACCATGAAAACCGGGTCTTGATGCGTGGTCGGCCTGCTTGTCTCAATGCACCCGCCCTGATCAATGGCCACGTCCACGATGACCGATCCCGGCCGCATCGTTGAAATCATCTCCCGGGTCACCAGGGCAGGGGCCCTTGCACCCGGAATAAGAACCGCCCCAATGACCAGGTCCGAGACGGAAACCAGGCGCGAAATGTTTTCCTGGTTGGCCATGAGTGTGGTGACGGCGTTGCCGAAAATGTCATCCAGGGCGGCCAGGCGACGGGGATTGATGTCGAGGACAAAGACTTCCGCGCCAAGCCCCACGGCGATTTTGGCGGCATTGGCTCCCACCACGCCGCCGCCTATGATACAGACCTTGCCTCTTTCGACGCCGGGCACGCCCCCCAAGAGCACCCCGCGGCCGCCATAGACTTTTTCCAGGTACTGCGCCCCCACCTGCGGCGCCAGGCGCCCGGCCACCTCGCTCATGGGCATAAGCAGCGGCAAAGACCCGTCATTCGCCTGGATGGTTTCATAAGCGACCGCGATACACTTGGATTCCATCAACTTTTTTGTCAGCTCCGGAGCCGGGGCGAGATGCAAATATGTAAAGAGGATCTGGTCTTCTTTAATTAAGGAATACTCCCGGGGCAAAGGTTCTTTGACCTTTACGATCATCTCGGCGCGCCCGTAGACCTCCTCGGTCGTACCGAGCACGTCGGCCCCGGCCTTAACGTATTCCTCGTCAGAAATCCCGCTCCCATGACCGGCGGCTGTTTCAACAAAAACCTGGTGACCCGCGGCTGTCAGCGTCCGGACTCCGGCCGGAACCATCCCCACGCGAAACTCGCTGTTTTTCATTTCTTTCGGTACGCCAATAAGCATCATTTCACCATATTCTTCAAATTTTCCGGCAGTAAAATCCACTTGTGCTTGGCCTTCATGACCACGAAGGATTCACTGGAGAGGATGCCGCCCACCCGGGGAAGGTCTTCGGTTAAAAAACGGTACAGATCGTTCATTCCCCTTGTAGACACAACTTCCACCATAATGTCGTAGCGGCCGGTAACGACCGCGGCCCAATGCACCATATCCAGGTCTGAAATCTGCTCCACCTTTTGGTCAAGCTGTATATGTTTTTCAATGTTCAAAGCGATGATGGCGACCGTGAGATTTTCGATCTTGAAGGCGTCAACCAGCCCCGCGATTTTCAAAACCCCGGAGCTTATCAGGTTCCTCATCCTGGAACGAACGGTCGGATTGGTAACATCCAGCTCTTTAGCCACCTCCCCGGTGGGCATCCGGCCGTTTATATTAAGAAGTTTGATCAATGCCTTGTCCAATGCGTCCAGAGCCATTTTTTATTGACTTAACCTCCTTATAAAAACAAAGGGAAACACGGCCCGCCCCTGTCATTTCCCGGCCAGGGGCATGCTACGGCCTGGAAATTGAAATGATGAGTTAATTTAACAAAGGAAAAATAACTAAAAGGAAATTTTTTGTCAATATTTTTTTTATAAAAGAATATTTTTGTCCGTTTTTATCAAGGGGAGGGTAAAAAAACAGGGGGACGGGTCTAATAGATTTAAAGACCCCAATGTGAGACCTCTTAAGAACTTCGTCCTTTAGCCGAACTCATTGTCAACCTTCCGCGATTTCAACAAAATTACTCGTTCTTAAGAGGTCTCAATGTGCCTGACATGAAACTCCAGGGGGTACTGTTGAATTGGAAGGACTTGGCGGTATGTTGACGACCTTGGCCCGCGCGTGTTTTTCCTGGCCGATGCGCACCGGGACATCTTTGCGGCGATACGGTGAACCCGGCGTTCCGCCGAGCAGTCTGACCAGCCCGGGAAATCCTATTCCCAGCGGAACGCTGCTTGCGGCGCCGGCGGCCCGCCTGGTCCGGGCTGGGACGCCCCTCCCGGCGTTCCGGTTCTCCCGGGGAATTACTTCAAAAAACCGCTTACCACGCTCCAGAGATATTCGGTTTCAATGGGTTTGGGGATATAATCGTCGGCTTCAGTGGCCATGCCATCGGCATGGGAGTACCGGGAACTCGTGACCTTGTCGCCGACAGCGGTCAGCAGAATGACGGGAATGTCCCGGGTTTCAGCATCGGCCTTGAGCTCCGCGCAAAGAGTATACCCGTCTTTCCTGGGCATCATGACGTCGAGCACGACCACATCCGGGCGGCGCGCCCTGATGGACTCCCCGGCTTCATTACCATCATAGGCCCGGCCGACTTCACAGCCCTTGCTTTCCAGCATCAGGGCCAGGGTTTCCACGATATCCGGTTCATCATCCACAACTAGAATGTATGGCATAAGCTAGGCTCCTTTCTGTCTTTATTAACACGTTATCTTAAAGTAATTAACATTAACCCGGCGGAGGCCGTTGATCATGTCTGCTCCACCTGCGGTCTGGGGTAAAGACCGGCCGCCTCCACAATCTCGGGGACCATCTCTTCCCATTCTATGGCCATAATATGAAACCCTTTTACTCCGTCTATGTTTTTTAAACGCTCTATGGACTCCACGCAGAGCTTGATGCCTTCCTTGGGCTGGTCCTGTTTCGGCGTGTCGCTCATCCTCTTGACCACTTCGTCCGGGACATCCATCCCGGGGACACGGTTTTTCATGTACTTGGCCATGCCGGCTGATTTCAGCGGGGTGAGCCCGGCCAAAATACAGACTTTTTCCAGCAGGCCCCGGTCCCGGGCCTGGTCCATCCAGCGTTCAAATCTCTCTATGTTGTAAATGCACTGCGTTTGAATAAACTCGGCCCCGGCCGCGATTTTCTTGGCCAGGCGAGGCACCCGGATTTCAAACGGGTCAGCGAATGGATTCGCCGCCGCGCCGACAAACATACGGGGCGGGCGCTCAATGTCATCGCCGCCTAAAAACTTGCCTTCGTCCCGCATCCTCCGGACCATTTGAAGCAACTGGATCGAGTCAAGGTCAAACACGTTCTGGCCGGCCGCACTGTCTCCGAAAGACTGGTGATCCCCGGTCAGGCAGAGGATATTGTGAATATCAAACGAGGCCGCTCCGAGAATATCGCTCTGCAGGGCGATCCTGTTCCGGTCCCTGGTGACCATCTGGAGCACCGGTTCCAGGCCCATCTGTTTCAAACGTATGCAGGCGGCCAGGCTGCAGAGCCGGGTCACAGAGGTCTGGTTGTCCGTGATATTGATCGCGTCGACGTAATCCTTGATCATGTTCGCCTTTTTAGCGATAACTTCTCCGTCACTGCCTCGCGGAGGCCCGCATTCCGAAGTCACGGCCAGGTGACCCGCGGCGAGTATGCGTTCCAGTCTGCTGTCGGTCGCGGTCTTCATAGCTGCACGTCCTCCCTGACGACTTTTCGAGGTCCTCCGGATCTCTCGCTGGACCAGTCTTTGACCGGGGTGATGCGTTCGTATACTTCCAGCCGGCCTATGTTTTTAAGCCGGTCGATTATGAGCTGCCAGCCGCAGTCGATGTCCGGGTTGATTTCGCACTTCCCGTTCGAAGATCCCCCGCACGGTCCGTTCAGCATTCTCTTGGAGCATCGGGATATGGGGCAGATACCGCCTGTTTCGGCCAGAATGCATTTGCCGCAGGCCTGGCAGCGCTCGCTCCAGACGCCCCTTTCCTCGCTGACGCCGATAAAACAGGTGTTCACGCCGGGGATGACCGGCATGAACGGGTATTTTTCAGCCATGTACTGATCTCCGGCACCGCAGGCAAGTGAGAGGATGGCGTCGTACTGGTCAATGGAGTTTCTTATTTCCTCCAGGTATTCAGGGTCGCATTGCCTTTCGAGGGTCACCTCGTCGATCTTGACCTCCCGCCCTTGATTCATGAAATAAATCCTCAAGGCGGAAGCCAGCACGCCTACTTCCTTTTTCCCTCCTGCTTCACATACCGTGACGCATTCATTGCATCCGGCCAGCAGGATCCTGTCATATTGCTTCACGCTCTCAATGACCTCTT
>CAZVRN010000040.1:0-13196 GCA_964629485.1 uncultured Thermodesulfobacteriota bacterium
ACCTGAAAAAATGGAATCAAAAAAAATCAACCCCAAACATGCGGCCCACCTTAATGATCCGCGAAGAATACAAATTCAAAACCCTGACCTGATCTGGGACAAACTTGATTTACTAAAGCCCGAGGTTCTGGTTGACATCGGAGCGGGCACGGGGTTTTTCGCCGTTCCGTTTGCAAAAAAAATGGAGCATGGAACGATTTATGCCTGTGACCTGTCCGAGGACATGCTGAAGCTGCTCAAAGAGAATATCCCCGATGACACCAGGGCCGACATCATACCCGTCAGGATGGATGAAAACGAAATTCCTCTTGAAACTGAAATTGCAGACCTGGTTTTCATGGCGAATCTTCATCATGAACTGGCGGAGCCGCCAAAGCTGCTTGCCGAGGCTTACCGTGTTTTAAAGAGGACCGGCAAGATGGCGATTATTGACTGGAAAAAAGATGCTTCCTTTGGTCCGCCTCCCTCGATCCGGGTCACGAATGATATCATCCGCACCCACATGTCGGAAACCGGCCTGGTAAACATCCAGGAGTATGACGTCCTGAAATTCCATTACTTTCTGGTTGGGGAGAAGACGGCCGCTTGCTGAAAGGCTGATTTTTGCCCGAAGGAAAGTGTAATTTTCGAGTTTTTCATTAAAAGTCTTCGGAGGGAAACTCATGCGCGAACTGTTTTACCCCAACACCGTAGCCGTAATCGGCGTTTCCAGCTCCCCGACCAATATTGGCCGCGGCATCGTCTTTAACCTCACTGTTTTTAACTACCAGGGAATTATCTATGAAGTCGGCCCGCGGGGAGGCGTTCTGGCGGGGAGGCGAATTTACACATCTGTTTTGGATATCCCCGACCATATAGACCTGGCCGTCATCCTGACTCCCGCGGCCACGGTTCCGGACATTCTCGACGAATGCGGGCAGAAAGGCATTCACTGGGCCATTGTGGAATCCGCCGGATTTCGGGAATATGGAGAGGAAGGGAAAAAAATAGAGGATGAGGTTGTTCGGGTAGCCGAGAAATGGAATATTCGCTTTGTGGGGCCAAACTGCATTGGCGTAGTGAACCTGGAAAACGGATTATGCTGTCCGTTCACCCCGTTGAATCGAGGGCTGAGGCTGGGGGATATCTCCATGATTTCGCAAAGCGGCGGCGTGGGCATGTCCATTATGAACCTGATAACCAATGAGGGCCTGGGATTGAATAAATTCGTGTCCGTGGGCAACATGCTTAACATTGAAGTCGAGGAGATACTTTCCTATTTCATAGAAGACCCGGGCACAAAATATATTTTACTCTACCTTGAAGGCATCCGGGATGGACGCAAATTAATGGAGACCGCCCGGAAATCTCCCAAGCCTGTTATCGCTTTTAAAGCGAACATCGGACAGTTCGGCAAGAATATCGCGTCTTCACATACCGCCGCTCTTTCCAGCAACGATCGCGTAGTGGATGCCGCCTTCCGGCAGGCGGGAATTCTCAGGGTCAATGACGCCACCACGCTGGGCAACAACCTTAAAATCCTGCATCTCCAGCCCATGCGGGGCAAAAACCTGGCCATTATTTCCCGTTCCGGCGGCTACGCCGTCATTGCCGCTGACGCATGCGAATTATCCGGGCTCAGCCTGGCGAAATTTCCAAAAGACTTCCTTGAAGAGATCGAAAAGCACTTCAGGGCCTCCGTGATCAAGCTGACCAATCCCCTGGATCTCGGAGACCTCTTTGACCTGGAGATATACGCTAAAATCATCGAGCGCACCCTGGCCCTGGAAGGAGTTGACGGAATTATCTTCCTGCATACCTCCATCGCCCCCACAGAAGGCCAGGCAACCCGGGATCTCTTTCAAAAGGTCATCGAGCTTTCAAAACAGCATGACAAGCCCGTGGCCATGTACATATCCACGGATGATCAGGAAATAAGCTACCTCAAGCGAAATTTCAATTATCCTGTCTTCACCCAGGTAGTCGAAACGGTGCGGGCTTTGGAAACGAACCGGCAATACCACGCGAAAAAACTCCTGATTCAGCAGCCGGGGGAATCTCCTTCCTTTAAAGTGGAAAAGGAGAAAGTCTGGCCGTTTCTGAAGAAGGCCCGCTCGGAAAACCGGGATCCGCTGCTGCACGAGGCGGTGGGAATTCTTGAACAATACGGCATCCCGATGGCCCGCGGAATCCGCGTTAAGGACAAGGACGAAGCCATAAAGGCGGCCAAAGAGCTAGGCTTCCCCGTGGCCATGAAGATAATTTCCGAGCAGATTTCGCACAAATCCGAGGCGGGCGGGGTTCAGTTGAACCTGCGCAGCGAGAAAGGCGTGGCCGACGCCCACGAGGATATGATCAAGCGAATTTATCAGGCTTACCCGGATAAAAAAATAGACGGGGTGCTTATTCAATCCATGGTCACCGGGGGGCGTGAATTGATCATCGGAGGGCGTCAGGACGAACAGTTCGGCCCGGTGGTCATGGTTGGCCTGGGCGGAATTTTCGTGGAAATACTCGGGGAAATCGCCCTGCGGGTTGCCCCCATATCCAGACGGGACGCCATGGAAATGATTGACGAACTGCGTGGGGCGGCTATTTTTAAAGGGGCCCGTGGAACAAAACCGTCCGACATCGAAACGGTGGCGGACGTGCTTCTTCGCCTCTCCCAGCTACTGTCCGAATTTCCTGAAATCAAGGAGATTGATATCAATCCATTACGTGTTTTTCATGAAAATCAAGGATGCATAGGCTTAGATGCACGCATGGTGCTTGGCAAAGAAACATGACCGCCGCACTGTTTGGCATTCAGGCTGTATTCAATAAACCGACAGATTGAAAGTCTCAAGAACTTCACCATCTAGCTGAACCCATTGTCAGGTTCAAAATTCAGTTCTCGAAATAATGAAATGTCTTCACGCCCCGGGCGGGGGTTGTCATTGGAAGGCAAAATTGTTTTCGCACATACATCCGGTCTTCAAACCACCCCGGCTCTATTGATGCATTTGCCCGGTTTTGAACCGGCTATTCATATCCCGGCCACCGAAAATATATTACAAAGCTCTATTTAAGCCGGTAAGTAATCAATCCATGAGACGTGTCGTAAGGTGAAACCGCTACCTCAACTCTATCGCCGACCAGTACCTTTATCTTGAAACGCTTAAGGCGGCCGGAAAGCATGGCCCTCAAGGTCACTCCCTCTTCGGTCTGTACTTCCATATGTCCGCCGCCCATGGTTCGGGTCACGGTCCCCGTAAGCTTGATTAAATCATCACGACTCAATAAAAATAATCCTTTCTACTTTTAATGTTTGTATATTTTCCCCTGCCAGCTGATGCACCTTAGGGCGCCGCCTTTAAAAATGGCTATAACCCTGTGCCGATATTGATATAAATATTTCATTCCTTGAGCTTTTTGTCAAGACTATTCAACCCTCAGGGAATTATCGGGACCGAGTCTCAAGCACTGCGTTCCCTTAAAATAGGCCTCTGGAAGGCATGAAAAATTATCTTTACAAGACACAAAGGGCTGTTTTATATAGAAATCATGAGGAAATAATGGCTGTCTGGGTATTAATCTTTCTCACCGTGGCCGGGAGCGTTTTTATACTCAAGATGCTCTATGTCTGCTCCGTAGCCATGGCCCTCCCCGTGACCAAAGGTGCGCTGTTTGTTTCCACTTCCCGTTTAAGGATCAGGGCTTTTCTGGACGCGGTGCCCATGAGGGCGCATGATATTTTCGTGGATATCGGCTGCGGAGACGGCCGGGTTCTCAGGGCTGCCCGCAGGCGGTACCAGGTCAGGGCCTTTGGCTACGAGATAAACCCGCTGGCCTACTTGAAGGCCCGCGTGCTATGTTTCAGGATGCGGGACGTAAAGATCAGGTGGAAAGATTTTAGAAAAGTTGATTTCCAGGAGGCGGATGTGGTTTTCTGTTATCTGTTTCCTGATGTCATGAAGAGCGTTGGCCAAAAGCTCATGGCTGAACTCCCGGACGGCGCCAGGGTGATTTCCTGCAATTTTCCGATACCGGGCTGGCCCGCCCAAAAGGTGCTTCGCCCCGCTTCCAGCCGCCACAACGATCCCATCTATATTTACCGCCTCCCTTTAGAGCGCGGCCAGGCGCTTAAATAATTGCGCATACCGGCTAGAAGTAGTATTTCAGCTCGACAAAATAAAAATCCGGATAACTGCCAAATTCGCTGCCCAAGCGAGGCATTATTCCATCTAAACAGGGACGGCTTCCCGTTCCCAGGGCCGCGCCGAAAAGGAGATCAGCCTCGTCGCTCAAAGAGAGAGTGAAGACCGGCTGAAGAAAGCTGGATTGATCGGACAAAGAGTATATCCAGACCACCCGGCCGTTCAGAATGGGAATGATGTCATAACTGGCCATAAGTCCCAGCAGGTGTCTGCTCATGTGGAGGATGGAACCGTAATTCAGGCGGGCAAGAGACACCTCCAGATTACCAGGATCGCCGCCGCCGTTGAAGAGATACTCCAGTTCAAAATTAAAAGTATTTTCAAAGTAGCGCCCCAAGCCAAAAACCGCGGTCCAATGATCTTCCAAAAGCTGTCCCTGAAGCGGAAAAGGGATTAAGGGGCCTTGACCTTCCGGCCAGAAGTATGCCGCCTCCAAACGGATTTCAAGCGGGCCGATTTCACCAACCGTTCCGCCGCCGATCTGATACCCGCCGTAAATCTTGCCGCCTTGGAGAGCCAGGTCCCAGGTGGCAATAGTAGTATAGCAACGAAGAAGCAAGGCTGA
Organism: uncultured Thermodesulfobacteriota bacterium; assembly: GCA_964629485.1. Lineage (GTDB taxonomy): Bacteria > Desulfobacterota > Desulfarculia > Adiutricales > JAFDHD01 > JAFDHD01. The sequence goes on from CAZVRN010000040.1 coordinate 4,741, forward strand.
ACCGAACCAGGAGGAGTCCCACATCCGTTCCTGGTTTTCAATGCTTCCCTGCGGAGAGATTTCCCGCCCGAAAGCGCCGATGAGATTTATGCCTGAAAAATTACCGACCGGGATATCGAGCCTGACGGCGTCCACGCCGCTCTTGTAATCCCTCTCAAACTGCTCAGCCGCAAAAGGCGAAAAAACATCCAGCGGATTCCAAAAGTAGGCCTTTCCAAAGGTGATGGCCTGGCGTCCCACGGTCAAATCCGCCCAGGGGAGAGAGAACTTTATATTGAGCCGGTCGAGCCTGAGAACGGCCTGCGCATCTCCTTCATCATACTCTGTCAAAATGCCATGGAGGGCCTGGTAGCGAGGGCTGGCAGTTTTCAAGGAAAACCCTTCCGCATCAGACGCGTTTAGATTCAACCCCTGAACAAGGTGCGCTTCATAGCTTAACCGCTTCCAGGGACGACCGCCCATCATAAGGCGCAAATCGGTCTGGAAGGTATATTCGGTGTCTTTGTCCTTAAAAAATGAAGGGAGCGCGGAGTAGTCGCTCAGGAGGATGAAAGTCTTGACACGTCCGTCCAGCCCGAAAACGCCCCCGGTATCGCCGACCAAAGCCCATACGGACACGGGACTGACCACGGCGGAAGCAAGGCTCAGGGCGGCCGCGACCAGGAGGACCAAAAATATTCCCAACGGTTTAGGATTCATTGATTTCCTCGGTTGCGGCTCGGTTGTAAGCAATTTGCCCATCCCTGAGAAAAAGAAGATTTCTGGCGCGCTTCATGACGGCCCGGTCATGGGTTGAGAATAAAAAGGTAACCCCTTTCTCCTCGTTCAATCTGCTCATAAGATCCAGAAGGCCGCCCGCTGTTTTGGAGTCCACGTTGGCCGTGGGCTCGTCCGCCAAGACCAGGGCCGGTTCCGAGGCCACGGCGCGGGCAAGGGCCACCCTCTGCTGCTGGCCGCCTGAAAGCTGGCGCGGGAAACGGTTTTCCAAGCCATCAAGACCCACCTCATGAAGAAGCGCCCTGACCTTCTCGCGCCGTTTCGCTGTCGGAACTCCTTGAAGCATGAGGACGTATTCCGCGTTTTCCATGGCCGTGAGCACGGGAATCAAATTGTAATTTTGAAAAATAAAACCGATGCGGTCCCGGCGAAGACGGCTTAGCTGGGTTCTTGAGAGGTTGAGGATGGAGCGGCCTTCCACTTCGACATCCCCCGAAGTTGGTTTGTCCAACCCACCGATAATATTCAGTAAAGTACTCTTACCGGATCCGGAAGGTCCGGCCATGGCCATGAAGTCTCCGGTTTGTATGGTCAGATCCACGCCGCGCAGGGCATGAACGACAACCTCTCCCTGGCCATAGTCTTTTGTTACTTTTTTTAATTTGACAATACTTTTCATGACCTCTCCTAACGAAGGGTATCAGCAACAGGCACGTTTATCGCGCGTCTCATCGGGATAAGACTTATTATCAGGGTCGCGCCCATAACGATTCCGATCAGCCAAAGAAGCATGGACAGGGTCAGCCTGGCATGAACGATCGGCGAGACCGCGAAACCGGAGATAGTAGCTCCCGCTGAATAGAATTTAGTGATGTCCAAACCCCGGACCTGGAGGGCGTATGACACCAGTCCCCCGACAAACAGGCCGATCAGACAGCCGACCAAGCCTAAAAAAGCTGATTCCAGGAGCAGTTGGACCCTCACCTGATAAGGCTCAGTCCCCAGGGCCTTGAGCACGGCAAACTCCTTGCTGCGTTCAAGGACGGACATCAAAATTGTATTAAAAATCGTAAAAAGAATTAAAAACAACAGGATGGCCTGTAAAACCAGGTTTGAACCCCTATCCAACTTTATATAGGAAGCCAGTTCCGGCATGATATCCTGCCATGGGTAAGCCGAAAAAGAACCGCTCTGGTCCAGCCGCCGGATCTGCTTCAACACCTTTTTTTGAGCCCCGGGGTTCTTGAGGATCACGCCCAGTTGAGTGGCGGCGTTCGGCGGCATGCCGTAAACCTTTCTCAGGAATGATATCGGCGCCTGGATGAGGTAACCGTCAATCTCATCAGAGCCGACCTCAAAAATACCGGCCACCCGGCAAAGCTCCTCGGTCAGGGCCCCGCTGACATCATTGGTGGTCAGGACAAGTTTTTTACCGACCTTTACGTGCAGGTGCTCGGCCAGCTTGCTGCCCACGACCACAAGGGGACCATCGGTGTCTTTGAGGTATCTCCCTGAAACCAAATGCTTAACAAGCGGTGAGGTCCTGGCTTCGATGGAGGGTTCGATACCCATCAGTGAAACCCCTATGGTTCCCATGCTAGACTTGGCCACGCCCTGCCCCAGGACAAGAAGCTTGGTCCTGTCCACCTGGGGCAATCTTTCTATTTGGCTCCTGAGCCCGTTTACGTCGTTTAAATAAAGGTCGATTGCCGGGGCGTCTTTGTATTCCGGATTTTCCAGGGTGATATGGCCGGCCTGCAGGCGCACCGCGTCGTTTATGAGCTGGTTGTAGACGCCTTCAGCTAGCGAGATAAAGAGGATCGCACAGGTCAGCCCCAGGCCGATCGAGGAGACCGTGATCAGTGTGCGCCTGCGGTTGCGCCAGATATTTCGCCAGGCTATCCGTAAAAGCATTTCAAAGCCTTTCCGTTTCTTTCAGACATGATGGATTGCTCGAACCGGATCCAGCCGGGCCGCCACAGCGGCCGGGTAAAGGGAAGCAAGGGTACAGATCAGACACATGATCACCACCGGAAAAACAAAGGCCTGAACACTGAAAGCCGCCCGCCAGATAGGATCAAAGGCTATGCCGGAGAAGGAAAATTCGCCGGCAAAAACCCTGGTGTCTATCCCGACGGTCTTGAAATAGTAGATCCCGAGCAGTCCCAGCAGCAGTCCTATCGTGGCCGAGATGACTGACAATACGAAAGCTTCGGAGGCCATGTTCCCCATGATGCGCCAGGGAGAAGTGCCAATGGCTTTCAGCACTCCGAACTCCTGCATCCGTTCATAAGCGGCCATGAGCATGGTGTTCATCACACCCAGTCCGGCGGCCAAGAAGAAAATGGCCACGAATATCCAGATGATCACGTCAAAAATATTGACCATATCATTAAGCATGGGCAGAAGCTCACGCCAGGTTTTGACTTCCACGCCCTGAGCCGCGGAAGACATCAGGGCGGCGATTTTTTCGGCTGGCATGGCTCCGCGAGAGTTGAAAGCGATTTCGTGAATCCGGCCACCGGAAACGAACAGTTCCTTAAAGTCCTCCTGATTAAGGATTGCCGCTCCCCGGTCAATACGGTCGCCGACTGTTTTCAATATCCCGGTGACAGTATAAAGATCATTGCCAAGCGATCCATCAGCCGCCTGAACTACAACGATCACCTCGGTTCCAACTTTTGCGTGCAGGGAGCGGGCCAGCTTTCTCCCGAGAACGATTCCCTTGTCAGGACGATCGGGCAGAAACTGGCCGCTTTGAATATTATTAGCCAGGTCAAAGACTTTCCGTTCAATGCGCGGATCGACTCCCCAAAAAACAGCCCCGGCGGACTTTGACCCGACAGAAATCAGCCCATAACCATAACTTCTGGGCGCTGCGCCGATATTGTACGCCGCGGCCTTGTCCAGAAGCGCCTGGGGGTTGGACAGGGACTTGTAAAAGGAATGGTCTTCCAGATAGTCCTCAGCGTGCGCCTGCGCTTCCCCGACCACCACGTTGGTGGCGCTGTGAACCGTGTGTTTAATCATACCGTCCATGAGGGCGTAAACCATGATGAGGATAGCCGTGTTCAAAGTCACCGCGGCCAGTGTTATTCCGGTTCGTCTCTTGTTGCGCCACAGGTTTCGCCAGGCGTATCTCAAGAAGCCCATATCTGTTCCTTTCTATCTTTGCAGGCTGCGAAGCGAAAAAAGAGAATCACTTAAAGGAAGATTAAAAACCATTTTCTTATATATGATAACCGTGGATTCCCGGGGTTTGTCAGCCGGAACGATCACTAACCGCCTCGGGAGGATGCGCCCGCCAAGCGGGCCGACGTCTTCAAATCTCATGGTCCGGGCGAGATTGAAGTCCTCGTCATAATACAGGATGTCAAGCGGCAAAAAATCTGTTTTTTTGACTGTGACCACCACTTTTCCCCAAACCACGACCGCCTCTTCTTTGGGGAGGCAAGTAATTTCTATAACCTGCCGGCCGCCCCGTTTCCCCTCGAAGGTGACCTTGAAGTTATAATCATCAGCCATCCTGCTTTCCTTGACCAGGTCGTCATTGGTAAAGTGGCTGCCCATCCAGGAAGAGGCCATCATGGAGGAAGGGAGTTTTATGATTCTTTTAACCTTGGGCAGGAAGTTCCAGATGTTGTTTCCCGAGCGCAAGGTGGTGGTGCCTTTTTCTTTTTTTGGGGCCAGTATCCGCATCAGGGACTTATCTTTACCCTTGCTCCAGCCTTCAATGGTGAGTGATCTCTTCCAGTGAGCCGTGGTGATGGTCATGACCATAATGCCATGACTCGAATCACCCCTCATGAGATCGTCTACGCGGTCTAAAATCTCTTTGGGAGTCAGGTTGGTTTCCCGGGCCCCGGCTGCGGAAGCAGCCAAAATAAATACCAGGGCCAGCGAGAGAAGACCGGCCGTGAGTTTGGGCCCAAGACGCCACCGGCCGCATAATATGATACGGAATGGTTCAGGCTTAAAAACATTTTTGATCATCTGCTCTGCTCTTTCTCGATAAAGGAATCATTCTTAGTGTCAATTTTCCGTTTTTAATAATATTTCATCCCGGGACGGCTCTGTAAATTATTAAAAAGTTGCAACTTTATAACATGCTGCAAAAAAGAATGTCAAAATTCTGTTAGCAACAGATAACTTGTCCGGTTTTTGCAGCAAATAAATTGTCCGCTTATCCCATTTCAACCGGACAGTTTATCTGCTCCCAACACTCGCGGGCCGGGCGCCTTGCCTGCGCCCCCGATTCCGCTTATAATATCAAACGAACCATAAAAATTTGATTGAGGAGAAATCTCATGGATGCAAAAGAGCGTTTGAATGCCCTTGAGGTGGCGCTGAACAATGAAACCAGAGAGCGGGAGTTTTATCTAAAAAACGCCGAAAGAACCAGCAATCCGCTCGGCGAGGCTATGTTTAAACAGATAGCCGACGAGGAACTGGAACACTATGAAAGACTCAAGGAACTGAGCGAAACGTGGGCCAAGACAGAGCGATGGCCCGAAACCATACCCCTTAAGGTCAAGGACACCATCATCAGGGATGTACTAAAGAAAGCGATTGAGAATGCCGCACAAGCGGGTAAAAAAGACGAAGACGACCTGAAGGCGATTGAAGTGGCTATTGATTTTGAATCAAAGGGCGTGACTTACTATGAAAAACTTCGAGACGAGGTTTCCGACCGTAAAGAAAAGGCTTTTTTCGACCTGCTTTCCAGGATTGAGCGGGAACATTATCTTTCGCTCAAGGAGGCGGAAGAATTCCTGACCGACCCGCAGTCTTGGTATACAAGGGTCGAACATCCCAGCCTGGACGGCGCTTAGGGGAAATACGGTTTCAGTCAAAATTCACCCTATCAAAGATGAGCCCTTTTAAAGGGGCCTTAGGATAGAAAAAGACAAGGATTTGTCCGCTCTCCAGGACGGACGGGCGCAGGGCCCCGCTTAAGTTCGTGACATTTTTCCCTGGTTGTGAAATAATACCGGGACAATAATATGAACGGCCTTGTTGTCAAGAATCATAAGGAGGTCAAATATGCCTGAAGATTCGATTATTACGGAAGAGATGAGAAAAGCTGTCGGTGTGGAGTCAGAGCCTTCAGTCTATGAGATTGAAAAGGAGCCGATACGGAGATGGGCCGAAGCGATCGGCGATCCAAACCCGCTTTACCACGACGAGGAATATGCCAAAAAATGCGGCTATGACAGCATTATCGCGCCTCCCGGTTTTGTGGCCCAGTATGCATTTCCAGTCAAATCCGGCGGATCGCCCCGCCGCGTGAAAAGTCCTTTTAAAAGAAATCTTAACGGCGGGAATGAGTATGAATTTTATAAGCCGGTCCAGGCGGGAGATGTTCTGACCGCGACCACCAAGTTGATTGATTTATACGAAAGAGAAGGCCGTTTCGGCAAGATGCTGTTCCAGATCGCCGAGACCACGTTTAAAAATCAAAATAACGAGGTGGTGGCCAAGGCTCGTTACACGGGCATCAGTTATTAAGCGGCGGCCGGATAGAAAGGAGAACAAAATTGACTCAAGAAATTTTTTGGGAAGATATTAAAATAGACACTGAAATCCCCCCGCTGGTCAAGAAACCGGACTCCCAGCAGCTTGTGCGATGGGCAGGCGCTTCGGGAGACTTCTACCAGATTCATTACGACAAAGATTTCGCCCTGGGAAACAACCTGCCGGGCATCATCATTCATGGCGCTTTGAAGAGCGCCTGGCTGGGGCAGCTCCTTGGCGATTGGGTTGGGCTGAAAGGCAAAATTAAAAAGTATGGATGCAGCTATCGCGGCATGGACGTCCCCGGAGACACCCTTACCTGCCGGGGCGTGGTTAGGAACAAATTCGTCGAAGGCGATGAGCATCTAGTGGAGCTTGATATCTGGCTCGAAAACGGCAAAGGCCAAAAAACCACACCCGGCAAGGCCGTTGTCGCCCTTCCGTCAAGAGGCTAGGTTTTTTCAAGTCGGCCCTGCCGGCCAAGAGATGGTTATCGCCTCGTGGCGCGGTGAGCTAAAATCACTGCGAGGCCCTTGGCCGGGTCTTCGATACTGTCAGAAACCGTGAGCGGCCAGGTAATTATAGTACTGGTTGAGGCTGGAAAGCGCCCTGGCCGCCAGGGTAAAAGACGGAAAGACAGGCATGCCGATATTGTTGTATTTTTCCTGGGCTTCTTCCCGCAGGGCTTCTCCCTCCAGGGTTCTATTGCCCGGCAGAACAATATAAACAGGTTTGTCGATCACTTCCATGCCCTTCAGCATCAGGTCGGTCAGGAGGTTCATATCCCGGCGTGAACTTCTGCCGTGTCTTAAGCCCCGGAAGAAGATCACGGCGTCAATGACGGGATCGTTGTTCAGCAGTTTAAACAAGCGGACGAAATCTTTTTCATCCCTGTATACTTGAGAAAACCCGATATCGAGCGGGTTTCTGACGCTGTTTCCCGAGATGGGAATAAATTCCGCCAGCCTTCGCTGGGTCTCTTCCGAAAGGTGAGGCACCCTTAAGCCTTCCTTCTCCGCCGTGTCCGTCATGGTCACGGACCCGCCGCCGGCTCCTCCTACAAGGGCCACGTTTGTCCCCCGGGGCAGAGGCATTTTTTGCAGGGCCGTCGTGGTCGAAATGAGTTCCTCCATGGAGTTCACTGAAATAATTCCTGTTTGTTTGCATAACGCCTGCCAGATTTTTTGCGACCCGGCGATAGATGCGGTGTGAGATTGAGTCGCCCTGGCCCCGCCTTCTGTTTGTCCGCCCTTCCAGACTACGAAGGGCTTTTTACGGGTGATGTTTCTGGCGAATTCAAAAAATGCCCGTCCGTTTTTCAAGCCCTCTATGTAAGAACCCAGGATTTTGGTTTTTTCATCCTGCCCCAGGTAGTTTAAAAAATCATGACACTCGAGATCGGCGGCGTTTCCAAAACTGACAACCTTGCTGAACCGAAGTCCGTCCATGGCTCCTTCCCAGATGAAATGGCTGGCCAGTTGCCCGCTTTGGGAAACAAACCCGACCGGGCCGGATGACCTCGGAAAATCCTCTGACCAGGTCAAGCCGGAATCAGGGCAGTAAATACCCATGCAATTGGGACCGATGAGTCTTACTCCCCCTTCCCGCGCAATTTCCAGTAATTGCTTTTCAAGTTCGACTTGACCCTCCTGCCCTGTCTCGCTGAAACCCGCTGTAAAGAGATGGACGTATTTTACGCCTTTTACCGCGCAATCCCGCATTACCTGAAGCACTGCCGAAAAAGGCACCGAAAAAATAACCAGGTCCACATCCCCGGGGATATCACGCACGCTTGGATAGGCCTTGAAGCCGAGAATGGTTTCCGCAGATGGGTTTACTGGAAAAATTTTACCCTGAAAACCAAATTTTATAAAGCCGTTGATCCACCGGTTTGCCCGAGCATCCCGCTTGGGCGAAGCCCCGACGACGGCCACGCTCTTCGGATAAAAAAGAGTGTTCATCTGTCTTGTTGTTTCTTCAAACATGCACCTTCTCCGTCCGTATATATTCAATCAGGTCAAAACGCTTATTCCCGGGTTCTGGTCTTCAATCAGGCCCTGTATGACTCATATCCCATTCATGCTTTAACGAGCCCCAAATAACTTTATAAGATATTCCATTAACCTTAATCGGTCAAGCAGGGCCATGAAAATTGTTATGTAGTTTTAAACCGAAGTTCCTGACTCGAAGCAGTATAACGCATTGTAATTCTTAGCTGTCAGTGA
>CAZVRN010000041.1:0-13087 GCA_964629485.1 uncultured Thermodesulfobacteriota bacterium
CCGTATTTTACCTTTTCCTCTTCGATGACGTCAATGATGGAACGAATGATTTCCGGGTCTTTTTCCTGAACCCGCTCCCAGGAAGGCAGTTCATTGTTAAAGCCTACTTCTTTCATTAACCGATCCCGGACCTGAGCCACGGTTTTGATAAACCCCTGCTCGTTATAAGGCTGAAACTCCTCGTGAGTGGAAACGAATCTGATAATATTTTCAGCGACATGTTGAGGTGACTCCATGATAGCGCCGGCGTAAAGCACGGCCTTGGCAAATACCTCGTGCACCGTGGCTTCCTCTGTATCCCGATCGTACTTCAGGCCGTTAAAACGGGCGTTATCGGAATATTTTTTAATCAGGTCTTCGGCCACGGAGCGATAGGTCACGGTCAGGTCCCTGAAAAAATGGTCTGAAACCTCCAGGCCTTCCTCGATGATGAGGGCCGTAAAAAGGGTGGTCACTATATCAACCGCCATTTTGTGAAGCCCCGCCCCCGGATTATCCTCTGAAATCTTCTGGTGTTTGTGCTCAAAGGGTTTGTGAGTGAATTCGACCTGGGCCACCTGGCTGGCCTTTCGCCAGGCTTCGATCAGAGTAAATACTTCAATTCCCCAGTGCGAGGCGTAGCGAAAGCGCTTGAGCAGGTTCGTGGTCATAACCACCTCACCGGAAAGCTGGTAATTGAAAGAGAGCAGGAAATCAACGAGGCGTATCATCTTATCCTCGTGACTTTCCGCGAATTTGCGTTTCAGGGCCAGCAGCAGAGGGTCCAGCAGAAGTCTTTTAACCCGCCCGTACATCCGTGTACCGTCCCACCGCGCGTAAAACGCCTTGGAAAATTCGTAATTAAGCACAACTACGGGGTAGAAAAGGCGGTCAAGCTGGACTTTTTTGAAGCTTTTTATATCCGCGTCCAGAAGCCCGACCGAAGTAGCTCCCAGCGCCAGAGCCACCCCAAAAGACATGAAAAGATTCCGGCCTTTGCCCGGTGTGGAAAGATCCAGCCCCATTTCTTCCAGTTTCTTGTAGATATTAGAAAAACCAGGGCCATCATTCCACTGAATAAAATAATTGCTTGAGCCTTTCTCCGTCAGGATTTGCCTGAGCAATTCGATGTCTTCCCGGCTGGCCTTGTCAACCCCGATAATTATTTTGGCTAAATACCGGGCCCGCTTCAGCTCGTAAATGATATTTTCAAATACCGGCCGGTTTTCCGGGTCAGTGTATTCAGAGGCCAGGGTCGGGATAATCAAAACCGGCTTTTTCCACCTGGAGTGATGCATCAATTGCTGACGGAGGTCTGTTTTAAGAGAAAGCTGGTAAAAGGTAGTTAAATTAATATGTTGCTGTGCGAAATTAGCCATCTCTTTCTCCTCCTTACTAAGCTTTGCTGGCTTCGTTCAGTTGAAAATATTCATATCATATCATAATCAAGCTGAAAAAACTCACCGCAGCTCCCCCAAAATTAAAGAAAAGGACTAGAGACGGCAGATTATGAGACACAAATCAAAAAATGAAAAGGTGAATCCAACTTTCTGGAAATAATTAAAATATAGCCTCTCCCTTGTTTTAAACGCTGCGGTCTGATATATTTTTTTCTCGTGATCTTAAAGATTGCAAATTCACGAACCTGGTGAGAAAAGAGAGGTTTTTCCCTTGAAGGCAAAGACAGAAAAAACATGCCTGGATCCGCAGTGTCAGGAAATATGGCAAGAATTTCCAGAGGAATTTGCCAAGTATACTGCCAAATTTGTTTACTGTCCCATTTGTGCTGAAGAACTGCACATGCAGTGTTCCAATTGCAAAGAGGCACTGACAAGCACGGAATTTAAATTTTGTCCCTGGTGCGGCGCCGAATTCGAAGAGTAATTTTAAACCCAAGGTTGATATGCTGGTGTCTTGAAACTAGTGATCGGTGAACTGCTTTGAAATATTTCCCGGTCAATCTTGATGTTCAGGGCCAACCGTGTTTGGTTTTAGGCGGTGGAGAAGTGGGCTGGCGCAAAGTCCGGAACCTCCTGCGGTGCGGCGCCGAGGTCCGCCTGGTCAGCCGGGAATTGACCCGGCCCTTGCGCGGCCTGGTTGAAAACGGTCAGGTGAAATATCTGGGGCGTGAATATAAACGCGAACACCTCAAGGGAGCAGTCCTGGTTTTTATTTGTACTGATGACCCGGAGCTCAACAGCCGTGCCAGCCTGGACGCTAAAAACGAGGGAATATGGGTCAATGTGGCGGACCAGCCCGCCTTGTGCAGCTTTATTCTCCCGGCCACGGTTTCAAGGGGTGACTTAACCATCACCGTCTCCACAGGCGGCAGCAGTCCGGCCCTGGCCGCACGGATTCGGGCCCGGCTCGAACAGGAGTATGGGCCGGAGTACGAACGCTTTCTTGATCTGATGCGGCTGATTCGAGCCAGAATCATGGAGCAAGGCCGTCCGGCTCGGGAGAATCGGGAAATTTTTCGGCGTCTGGTGGATTCGGGTCTGTTTGAGACCTTGGCGCAAAATGATGCGGCCGGGACTGAAAAAATTTTAACTGAGATTCTCGGGCCGGTCTATACGCTCTCCGATCTGGGCTTTGATGTTGGGGAGGAGGGAAAAACATGATTGGCGCCTTGACCGCCAAGCTGGCTCTAAGCCTGTATATTTTGAGCGCCGGCGGATACTTGGTTTTTATCTTCCGACAGAACACGCGCGCCGTTCAGGGCGCAGTCTGGGTCATCCGCCTCGGCTTCCTTCTTCAATCCGTCTCGCTTATTTTGCGTACAGCCAGCCTGGGGCAGTTGCCCATTTTGAACCTGGCCGAGGCGCTGTGCTTCTTCGCCTGGGCCGTGGTCGGCGTTTACCTACTGCTGTCCGTCAGGTTTAACATCCCGGCCCTGGGTGCTTTTGTCGCCCCGCTCGCGGCCTTGATGATTCTTGTTTCCCTGCTTTTTCCATCTAAACCTTTAATCGTGGCCCCGATTTTTAAAAGCGTCTGGCTTTCCATGCACCTGGGCACCATCTTCATGGGGTATGGATTTTTTGCCCTGGCCGGCGTGGCCGGGGGAATGTACCTCATCCAGGAACACCAGATCAAGGCCAAACATACCGGCGGGGTATACCGCCGTTTTCCTTCTTTAAACGCCCTCGACACCCTGAATTACTACAGCCTGACCATGGGTTTCCCCATGATCACGCTGGGCATAATATTCGGAGCGGCATACGCCGAGCTTTCCCTGGGAAGGTACTGGCGATGGGACCCCAAGGAAGTCTGGTCCCTGATTACCTGGCTGATTTACGCCGCCCTGCTCCATCAGCGCCTGACCGTCGGGTGGCGGGGCCGGCGGGCCGCTATCCTGTCTATCGCCGGGTTTCTGGTCCTCTGTTTCACCTTCCTTGGTGTGAATTTTCTGCTTCCGAGTTATCACAATTTTCAAAGTTTGGAACAGTTGCAGGTGAAATGAATATCGTCCTCATAGGTCTTAACCATCAAACCGCTCCCGTGAAACTCAGGGAGAAGATCGCTCTTGACAGGTGTGAACCCGCGCAGATGTATCATGACCTCAAGCAGTTGAAATGCGTGGATGAAGGGATCTGTTTCTCTACCTGTAACCGGGTCGAGGTCCTGGTCGCGACTTCGGATAGTGTAAGGCAGGTACAGGAAGACTTGAAAAACTTCCTGGCCGCCCAGAACGGGGTTGAAGTGAGAGAGTTTGAGGATCACCTGTACATGCTTGAGGATCGTGAAGCGGTGAGCCATCTTTTCACTGTGGCCTCCAGCCTTGATTCCATGATCGTCGGTGAGCCTCAAATCCTGGGGCAAATAAAATCTTCCTATCGGGAGGCCGTTAAAAATCGCTCTTCCGGGGTCATCCTGAATAAACTTCTTCACAAAGCCTTTTCCGTGGCCAAACGGGTTCGAACCGAAACAGGTATTGCCAGCCACGCCGTATCGGTCAGTTACGCCGCCGTTGAGCTGGCCCGAAAGATTTTCGGCGATCTCGCCGGGAAAAGAATTCTTCTTATCGGCGCTGGAGAGATGGCCGAGCTGGCCGCCGAACATCTTCTCAGCCACCGGGCTTCCCGCATAACCGTGACCAACCGCACATTGGAAAGGGCCCTGGTTCTGGCTAAACGGTTCAATGGCCAGGCCGTTGATTTGCAAGAAATACCGTCGTTGCTCGTTGAGTCGGATATTGTTATCTCTTCCACCGGATCGCCTGAAACGCTGATCTCGGCGGATATGGTTCGCTCCGTGCTCAAGGCCCGCAAACACCGGCCCCTCTTTTTCGTGGATATAGCCGTGCCCCGGGACATTGATCCGGGCGTAAACAGTCTGAGCAATGTTTATTTATATGATATTGATGATTTGAAGGGTGTAATCGAAGAAAATCTTTCAGCGCGGGCCGATGAAGCCGTTCGAGCGCGGCGTATCGTTCAGGAAGAAACCATCAAACTCATGGACTGGTTCGAGACCCTGGCCGTCTCACCCATCATTATCGCCCTGAGAGAAAAGACTGAAAGAATCAGGAATGCGGAACTCAAACGGACCCTGAACAAGCATAGCGACTGGAGCGATGAACAGATTCGGGCCATGGACGTCATGACGCAATCTTTGGTTCAAAAAATTATCCATGATCCCATTATGTTTATTAAGCATTTCGGTCATCATGACAAAAAAGATGATTACCTGGAGCTGGCCCGCAGGCTGTTCAATCTTGACCGCACCATTGAAAGGGCCGGGCAAGAGGACGACTCGTCCCGGGATTGAAAGGCTCCTGGTTCAGATAACAGGACCCGGGATATCGTAAAATGGAGAATCAAAACAAGGGAGGTTGGAAAAATGGCGCAAGATCCGGGCATTGGTTATAAAGTCGTGGCCACGGTTACGGGGGTTAAGCGTGAATGCAGCGCCGGCCACAAGGAAGGTGATACCTTCGAGATAAGCTGTTACGATTCTGATGGGCTGTGCGGGTTTTTTTATCATGACATTTTCCCCGGCCTGCAAACCTTCCAGTTCGGAGGCAACCTGCCCTGGTGGGACGGGGACACAATCCAGGTACAATGCCCCGATACCTACAACCTGGTCACGCTGAAACTGGAGAGGTTCAAGCGGGACTGATAAAATCAAGAGGGTGGCCTTTAACCGCTCGGGCTTGATTGTGCCAGAGAGGGGAGATTTTCCCTTGCGGCATGGGTCGGTCCAATGGACGAAGTTTTGCCGAAACTCTTAAGAGTTCGTGGCTTTTTTTGTCCGGTAAATGTGTCAGCAACAAATAATTTGTCCTGGAAATCGTTGCCGGAACCTAGCGAAGGCGAGGATTTCCGGGACAAGGCCGAGCAGCGGACCCTATGCTGCGCAATTAAGTTCCCCTGAGCATCATATACTGCCAGTTTTCGGGGACCATTTCAAATCTCATCATCCGGATTTCCTGTAACAACTCCGCCCGTCTCACGGTCTTCACCTCCCAGGATTCCATTTATTTCAACCGGACAGTTTATTTGCTCCCAATATTGAGACTATACATCGGTTGAATTAAGGGCTTTTGTGTGATAGAGGTATTACATTATCGGACAACACCGAGGGGCGCGTCATGCTCAGTCATACCTTTTCTCATATCCCGGGCGTGGGACTCAAAACGGAACACCTGTTATGGTCAGCCGGCCTGTCGTCATGGGAAACCTTTCTCAAGATGGATGATATCCCCCTTTCAAAAAGCCGGATAAAACAGATCGAAAACTATATTGAACAATCCAGGCTGCATCTTAAAAATAGAAACCCAAATTTTTTTACGCAATTATTATCATCCAGCGAACATTGGCGCGTCTTCTCGGCTTTCCGGGACTCGATCGCCTACCTGGATATCGAGACAACCGGCTTAAACGGTTATGATGAAATCACAACCATCGGCCTCTATGACGGGAAGTCCCTTTTTCATTATATTCATGGCGTAAATCTTAATAATTTCATGGATGATATACAAAATTACAAGCTGATTGTGTCCTATAACGGTAAAACTTTTGATGTCCCGTTTATTGAAAATTATTTTCAAATAAAATTAAAACAGGCTCATATTGATTTGCGTTACGTATTAAAAAGCCTTGGAATCGCAGGCGGATTAAAGCAATGCGAAAAACATCTGGGGCTTTATCGCGAGGACCTCGACGGTGTTGACGGCTATTTCGCCGTGCTTTTATGGTACGATTTTGCAAGAAACAGAAACAAGAAAGCCCTGGAGACTTTATTGGCTTATAATACCGAGGACGTGGTTAACCTGGAAACCCTCATGGTCCTGGCATACAATCTTAAATTGAAAAACACGCCGTTTTTTGAACATGGCAAACTGCCGCTTCCCGTGCCTCCGGAAAATCCGTTCAAGGCGGATGTAAGGCTTTTAAACAAGATCAAGAGAGAGCTTTGTTACCGGCATTAGAGTAGAGTTTTGGAAAATTAGTTTTGTTTGTCGGCCCGCGGGTTCCTTGATTTTCACCTGACCGATAAAAATAATATCCTTTGCATGTCCGAGTCTAAAAAAGCCGAGAATCTTCTGGATCAATTCAGTGACAACCCGCTAACACCGGGCAAGATACCGCCTGGAGTTCTTGAACGTCTGCTTAACCTGCCTCGAAGAACCAATCCCGCCCTGCTGGTCGGTCCCGGCCCCGGGGAAGACGCGGCCCTGCTTCGCCTGAGAGAGCGCCGGGTAGTGGTAAGTTCCGACCCCATTACTTTCAGGACGCCCAGACCGGGCTACTATGCTGTTCACATTAATGCCAATGATATTGCGGCCATGGGAGCCAGTCCTGAATTTTTCACACTGACCCTGATCATGCCGCCTCAATCCACTGAAAAGGAAATTGCGAAAATTTGGATTGATGCGGTTGACGCCGCTGACACACTTCAGGCTGTCCTGGTCGGCGGTCATTCTGAGATTTCAACGGCGGTGATCACGGCGGTTATTTCGGTAACCATGTTCGGCAAGCTCATTAAAGATCGGCCGTTTAAAACCGGTGATGGCCTGCCCGGGGATGCGATTATCCAGGTGGGGCCCATGGGAATCGAAGGGACTTCGATTTTAGCCAGCGAAAATAAAAGTTCCCTTGAGCAGGAATTTGGCCCGGATTTCACGGAACTGGCCGCCGGCTTTCTTTTTGACCCGGGGTTATCCGTGGTGACGCCGGCAAGCCTTGCCGCGGAAAACCTGGATGTTCGAGCCATGCATGATCCGACTGAGGGCGGCCTGGCCACCGGGCTGATCGAGATCGCCCTGGCCTCGGGAACCGGCCTGGTCGTGTCAGAAGAAAAACTGCTGCTTAGGCCGGAAACGCTTAAAATCTGCCGTTTTTTAAAATACGACCCGCTCGGCCTGATATCCTCGGGGTGCCTCTTGTTCACGGTGGAGGCAAAAGAGGCCGATAAAGCCGTTCAGTTGATGGAAGAAGCCGGTTTTGCCTCGGCCTGCATCGGTCGCCTTACAGAAAATAAAGAACAATATTTTCTGGAAGATAGAACCGGCATGAGGTCGAAATTGCCAATGTTTGCGGTTGACGAACTGGCCGCAGGCGCTCTTCGAAAATAATCTGAAGTCCTTAAGAGGTCTCAGGGAATGTTTTAATGTGCTTCGGCCCAGGATGAACCAAAGCTGATATCCACCAGAATCGGCACTCTTAACGTCACTGCGCCTTCCATCTCTTTTTTCACCAGGTCGGCCAGCTCCTCAACGTGACTTTCAGAGACCTCGAATACCAGTTCGTCATGGACCTGCATGATAAGCTTGGCCGGAAAGCGGCTTTTCTTTAAATTGCCATGGACGGCGATCATGGCTTTTTTGATGATGTCGGCGGCGGTGCCTTGAAGGGGCGTATTGATGGCCATTCGTTCGGCGGCCGCTCGGGTTGCGGCGTTTTTGCTCCTGATGTTGGGCAGGCGGCGTTTCCGGTTAAAGAGGGTGGATACATACCCGTCGGTTCTGGCCTTCTCAATGGTTTGATCAATGAAAGATTTGATGCCGCTGTATTTCTCAAAATAGTAATCAATATATTCCTGAGCCTTCCGGCGTTCTATTCCAAGGTCCTTTGCCAGGCCGAAAGCCCGTTTCCCGTAAATAATACCGAAATTAATGGCCTTGGCGTCCCGCCGCATCTCCGGGGTGACCATGTCCGGGAAGACACCGAAAATTTCAGCGGCTGTTCTGGTGTGGATGTCTTCGCCCGAGGAAAAAGCTTCGAGCAGACCTTCGGCGCCGGAGCAATGGGCCAGGATGCGCAGTTCGATCTGAGAGTAGTCAGCCGAAAGAATGAGGCAACCCGGCTCGGGCACGAAGGCGGCGCGAATCCGGCGGCCTTCTTCGGTTCTGATAGGGATGTTCTGCAGGTTGGGATCTGAACTGGACAGCCTTCCGGTTGCAGTACCTGTTTGGTTGTATGATGTATGTATGCGACCGGTTTCAGGATTAATCAACTGGGGCAGGGCGTCCACGTAGGTCGAGCGCAGTTTGACCAGGGTACGATAATTCAAAATCTCCGCTGGCAGCGGGTGAACCTCGGCCAGTTGCGTCAGAACCTCCTCGTCCGTGGAGTAACCGGTTTTCTTTTTTGTTTTTTTGCCTTGAGGCAGCTTCAGGTCCCCGAACAGGATCTCGCCGACCTGCTTGGGAGAATTTATATTGAATTTCCGCCCGGCCAATTCGTAAATTTTGGCTTCTGATTTCTCGGTGCGCCTAAGCAGTTCCCCGGACAATTCCCGAAGCGCCTCGGGGTCCACCTTAACGCCGTTTATTTCCATTTCAGCCAGGACTTCAATCAGGGGAAGCTCTACTTCCTCATACAAATTCAGCAGGTCGTTTTCCGAAAGTTTGGGCCTGAGTATATCGCACAAGATGAGGGCCAGGTCCGCGTCCTCGCAGGCATAATCACGAGCCGCCTCAGGGGTCACTGTCTCGAACCCGGACTTTTTATCCCCGACCGCTTTCTTGTAGGAGATGGGATTATGATTCAGGTAAGTCTGAGAAATGCGGTCCAGGTTATGGTGCCTCTCAGAAGGATCAAGCAGGTAGGAGGCAATCATGGAGTCATCACTGATGGGGCCGAGTTCAATTCCGTGCCGGCGCAGAATAATATAGTCATATTTAATATTTTGTCCGACTTTAAGGACCTTTGGCGACTCAAGGGTAGGGCCGAGGGCTTTAAAGACAGTCTCCAGGGGCAACTGGGCGGCGCCGGGGGCCTGGTGCGCGATGGGGATGTAGAAAGCCCGGTGCGGTTCGGCCGCCAGGGCCAGCCCCACGATTTCGGCCCGCATGGCATTAGTGGATGTGGTCTCCAGATCAACGGAGAGCCTCTTTATTTTTTTAAATTCTTCAACCACATCGAGCAAAGAGATCTCGGTATCCACAAGGTGATAGTCATCATAGCTGATGGCTTTTTCCGGCTCCAGGTCAGCCAGGAAGCGGTTAAAGTCAAGTTCCTTGTAAAGCGCGCGTAAAAAGTCCGTATCCGGCTCAGTTACCCGCAGCTCTCTTAAATTTAAGTCAAGTTCGGCGTCTGTCTTGAGACGAGCCAGGTCCCGGGCCAGGAAAGCATCTTGCTTGTGCTCAATCAGCTTTTTTTTCAAAGCGGCCTGTTTAATATTGTCCAGATTTTGATATAAATTTTACAGCATCTTATACTCCCGGATGAGCTTAATCGCGGTTTTTTCTCCTACTCCGGGAACGCCGCTGTAATTGTCCGTCGCATCCCCCATCAATCCCTGCACCTCCAGAAAGCTCTCCGGTGTGATTCCATAGCGCTCCTGAATGGATTTTTTTGACACATATTTCTCGCGCTTGGGGTTCGGGTCATACATACTTACGCCTTCGGTAAGAAGCTGATAGTAGTCCTTGTCCGCCGCGACAATAATTACCTCGAACCCTTCGGCCCTGGCCCTGGCGGTCAAGGTGGCGATGATGTCGTCAGCCTCCAGGCCGTCAATTTCCAGCCGGGGCAGCTTGAGGGCGTCCGTGATGCGGCGGATATATTCCTGCTGCTCGATAAGTTCGGGCGGCATGGGTGGCCGGTTGGCCTTGTATTCGGGGAAAATATCATGCCGGAATGTGGGGCCTTTGGCGTCAAAGGCCAGGGCCATGAACTCCGGTTTTTTTTCACGAAGGAGTTTGTTAATGGTCCTGACAAAGCCGAAAATGGCTCCTGTCGGCTGCCCCTTTGAAGTCGTAAAGTGTGGAAGAGCATGAAAGCTTCGATAGATGTACAGACTGGCGTCGACTAGATAAATGGTTTTTGTCATTGACGCTGTTCCTTTCAGCTAATCCGCGGTTCGGGCGGGTTTATCCCGCGATGTGCTCTTCCAGGGCGCCCTGATTCATCCGGTAGATTTTAGATGTGGTTCGGTTTAAAAACCTCCGGTTATGAGAGATGATAAGATAAGGCAGGCCTGATTGCAAGAGGAGCCGAGTCAACCTTTCCGTGGTCTCGTCATCCAGGCCGGTTGTGGGTTCGTCCATGAGAAGCATCTCCGGCTTCATGGCCAGGACCGTAGCCAGAGAAACCAGCCGTTTTTCTCCTCCGGAAAGCTTATATGTCACCCGGTCCTCAAAGCCCTCCAGCCCCAGTTGGCTCAGGGTTTCCTTAATCAGGATTTTCACCTCGGGCTTCGGCACCCCAAGGTTGAGAGGCCCGAAAGCAACGTCCTCGGCCACGGTCGGGCAAAAAAGCTGATCATCCGCGTCCTGGAACAGGAAGCCGATTCGCGCCCGGACCTCCCTGAAGTCACTCTCTTTTTTGCGCAGGCGCCCAAAAATTTTCACCTGTCCGGAAGACGGTTTTAAAAGGCCCATGATAATATGGACCAAGGTGGTCTTCCCGGAACCCGTCGGTCCAACCAGGCCGGCTCTGAGTCCCTCGGGAAAATGAAAATCCAAACCATCAAAGACCTGTTTGCCGTGAGGGTACGCAAAAGAAATTTTTTCGAGGTTGATTATGGTGTTAGGTTTATCCATTGTCCCGCAGCCAAGGCAGAAATAAAAATTATTGAAACCGCCAGGAAAACCAGGTCACTGGTTTTTAAATTGAAATGATCCAGCAGCCAGAACTCACCCTGGTATCCCCTGAGGAGCATGGCCTGGTAAATTCTTTCGGATCGATCAAAGCTTCTGACCAGCAGCATTCCGACCAGAAAGGCAAGGTTTCTGTATGTATGAAAATTGGTTCGGGGCTTAAAACATCGAATACGCATCGCGCCCCGCAAGCGTAAATACTCCTGGTGCATAACATGGAAGTAGCGAAAGGTGAAGAAAAAAAGTTGAACCAGTTTATCCGGGACAAAGAGATGTCTCAAGGCGTGCACCAGGGCGAAAATGGATGACGTGGCTAACAGGGCGATGATGCTCAGAATAATGGTGTTGGACTTGAGGGTGATAATACTGGCGTAAAGGATTCCTTGCCGGGTGGCTTGAAACGGTCCGAAGATGAGAACTGTTTCACCTGGATATGAGAAGGGAATGAAGAGCCAGAGTATGAGAATGAAACTGTTGACTATCAGAAGGCGATAGCCGACCCTTTTCAGGTTCAGCCCGGCCAGAACGATCAGCAACAACGCGGCCGCCATGGCCGGGAACAGTACGCTGAACCGGTCGCTTACAGCCACAACCAGCGAGAACAACAAGGTTGTAATGATCTTCACTCGGGGATCAAGCTGGTGGATGAAGGAATATCCGGTGGAAAATTCTTCTACATTCAATGCAAAGAGGTCCTGATCAGTCTTTTTTTCGGCTTCGAAAATACATAATCAGGCCCATGATACCAAAGATATATCCGATTCCGCCAATGATTTCTGTCAGGCCGGGGCCCCTGTCTTCCCGCAGTTCCGCCAGGGAGCGAGCGATAGGCTTTAATCTTGAGTCCAGGACTTCTCCAACAATAGTCCTGATCTGTTCAGGGTCCACCTGAGTGGATATTTTGGGCGCACCGGTTGGTGTACTCCCTTTTTTCGCCTCCTTAGCGATCTCTTCCGGCATGTCCGCCGCCTTGAGGGTAAAGTCATTTTTATGGCCCATCGAAGCGGTCAGCACAAGATGCAGGTCTGTTTTCTGGGGAATTTTGAAAGAAAATTCACCTTTTTCATTGGTCCGGCCTTCCAGCAGCTTTTTACCAGATGGATCAAAAACCTCGACCAGCCCGTTTTTTACTTTTTTATTCCCGCTGAAATAGCTTTCCGTATAAACGGTATCGCCTTCGACCCAAGCAAAAATACTTACTTTATGGGCCAGGGCAGGAGAACTAATTAAGAGCAAAACCGTTACCAGGGCCGCCAGCTTAGAAATGATGTGCCCGCCGGCAAAACCTGTTTTTCGTTGTTTATTTGACATATGCGGCATCCAGCATCTCCGGTTTAACTTTTTTAAGAAATTGAACAGTTACCGTCACGATGACACCCTCGATGATCATAACTGGGATGTGCGCCAGGACAATCAACTTGGCCACGGGCCAAAAAGATTCTTCAGTGAAAACGAGAGATGTAGCCGTGACCAGGCTGCTCAGGAAGATAGCTCCGGCCCCGGCCAGAAAAGAAGCGGGCACGGATAAGTTGAGGTTATCACTCCTGGCCGTCGCTTGAAAAAGATAGTAGCATATGACCGCGGGGAAGGCCATATTCAGGGTATTGACCCCCAGTGTGGTCAATCCCCCGAATTGAAAAAGAATGGCCTGAAGTGTCAAAGCCACCAGAATGGCCGGAAAAGAAACCCATCCCAGAAACAATCCCATCAGCCCGTTTAGTATCAAATGAACGCTTGTCGGACCAATGGGGACATGGATTAACGAGGCTACGAAAAAGGTTGATGACAGGACTGCCACGTGAGGCAGTCGATCGTAGTCCAGTTTTTTCAGGCCGATACTGGTGCCAATGACGGTTAAAACGCCTCCGGCAAGCAGTACCGGTGGACTGAGAACACCTTCTGAAATGTGCATAATTGTTTTTCCTTTAAAAACCAAGCTGCTGTGTATGGCTGTTTTTTATCAGTAAAAATGCTGAAAATCAGGGCCTGAGCCCGTGGATGGAAGCGTTAAACAATTCCATTATGAAACAAACTAAAATTATTTCATGTCATAAAACTTAA
>CAZVRN010000042.1:0-12775 GCA_964629485.1 uncultured Thermodesulfobacteriota bacterium
CGGAGACCTCTGTTACTTTATCTGCCGTGGAAAAACCAGGCTGAAAAATCAAGTTGAACGCCGATGTATCTGTCAGTTTGCTTTCCGGGCTGATGAGACCTTTATCAACGGCCTTGGCGATTATTTTTTCTGGATTCAATCCTTGACCATCATCTGTGATTTCGATGACTACGTTATTCCCCTGATGATATGCCTTGATATGGATATGCCCCTGAGGCGTTTTCCCCTTGCTCAAGCGCTCTTCAACAGATTCAATACCATGATCCACCGCATTACGGACCATGTGAACCAACGGATCATAAATTTCTTCTACCAGGTTGCGGTCAATTTCTGTGTCTTCACCACTCATGTTGAGCTCTATTTTTTTACCTGACTTTCGAGAAAGGTCCCTGACCAGACGGATCATCCGGTGAAAAGTCTGTCGGATCGGGACCATGCGCATGGACATGGCCGTTTGTTGAAGTTCAGAAGTGATCCTTGACATCTGGGTTAAGTCGCGTATCAGTTTTTGTTCTTTCAAATTTGAAATTATTTTATGACCAACTATTTGCGATTGGGTGATCACTAACTCTCCAACCAGGTCCACCAGGTTATCAAGCTTGATGGTATCCACCCTGACGGTATGTTCGATTTTTTCAACCTTATCGGCTGAAATTTTTTGTTGTTCTCGCAGAGCCTTGGAAATGTCGCGTGTTTTCGCCTGACCGCTGCTGATCAATACCTCACCCAGTTTACGTTCCCTAAATTTTGCCTGTTGATCCAAGGCCTCAGAAATATCGGCCATAGATGTTTTGCCGCTCTCGATCAGGATCTCGCCCAATTTTTTATTACTTTTCCGAAACTGTTGATCCAGCGCTTTTTCAAGGTCATCCTCGCTTATCTTGCCTTTTTGGATTAATATTTCACCCAGCCTCCTCATCCAGTCTTCTTCCTGAAGCTTTAAGGCTTTCTCAAGTTCATTTTTCGAGATCATTCCCTGTTCAATGAGTATCTCTCCCAATTTCCAGCCCGTATATTCAGTATCGGATTTGATTTCATTTACCTCCTGAACCTCTCCCTGCAGCACGGCTTTGATTCGTTCAAAAAATTCCTGGACAGGATAATCCGTCTTCCATGGTTTATTTTTTTCCAAGGCGGTTCGAATATCAGTAATCATTTGTTTGAACAAATCGATTGAATCCAAAAGAAGATCTATCACCGGCGGGGTGATTGAAATTCGCTCGTTGCGGGCCTCATCAAGAAGCTCTTCGACTTCATGGGCAAAGGAATTAATGACTGTTAAATTCAAGAAGCCGGATACGCCCTTGATGGTATGAAAAGAACGGAAAAGTGCGTTGATAATCTCCGGGTTCTTCGGATCCTCTTCCAGGTCCACGATCTTTACCTCGGATTCTTCGATGTTTTCCATGGATTCGGCGATGAAATCCAAAATTAGTTCCTGATCTTGTGTCAAATCGCGGCTCGAATCGTCCTCATAATCACCGGATGCCTTGTTAAGCTCCGTTGGTTCGTCTTGGCCATTATTTTTTGAGGACTTCTGAAGAACTTGTTTTGGTATTTCAAGGCTGAGGCCTAACTTTTTCCTGATGGATAAAAGGAAACCCTTAACATCGCCTTTGAATTTTTCTCCCACGGATAAACATTTTTCGAGATCTTGAAGCAGGCTGATGCCCTGGCCCAGCAGTTCCGAGGCCGCATTTTTATCCTCGATTTTTTTCAGGATCAGTTGCCCAAGGATTTTTTTTAAGCCCGTGAAGATTGAATCTGACTCAGCCGGGCTGTTGGACGCAAAGTCCGCCTCTAGGTCTTCTATCTTATTTAACATCTCGCCCAATGAGACCAGATCCTCGGTATCAAGCAGAACTACACTCATCGAGCAGTCATTCAGCAGGGAGGACATATCCACTTTTTCTTCTGTCATTACTCAGCTCCGCATAATCAATGGTCTGTTTTTTCCATGATTCGCCTGATTACTTCTGCTATTTTGCTTATTGCTGTGGGCTTTATAACGAATTCTTTTATGCCGGCTTTTTTCAGCCGTTTTAAGTTCACTGTGTCAGAGAAACCGCTTGTAAGAATAATGGGAATATCATTCCTGATCTTGAGGAGTTCCTTGGCCAGTTTGAACCCGGTCATGTTGGGCATTGTCTGGTCGGTAATCACTAAATCGAAATTTTCGGGAGAACTCCGGAAGGTCTTTAAGGCGTCAAAACTGTCGGTCTTGGCCGTAACCTGATATCCCAGCTTTTTGAGCATCTGCTGCATTATATCGACAATAACCTCTTCATCATCAACCAGGAGTATTTTCTCCGTTCCCGGATATAACGGTTTCTCCTCAGAAAGCTCGTCTGTTTGCCCGGCTTTATGTATTTTAAAAAGTACGTGGAAGGTGGTTCCCTTACCGGGTTCGCTGTATACCTTGATGGCCCCGCCGTGATTCATGACTAGACCGTGAACTACCGACAGACCCAACCCTGTTCCTTGGCCTTTATTTTTTGTTGTAAAGAATGGGTCAAAGATTCGATCCAAAACGTCCTGGTTCATCCCATGCCCGTTGTCACTAACCGTGAGTCTCAAGCATGGTCCTGCCTCTAGTTTTCCAAATTGAGCGGCATCTTCCTTCTTTAATTCGATTTTTTCCAGTTTAACGGTCAAAACGCCGTCCTTCTCACCGATGGCTTGAGCTGCGTTCGTGCAAAGATTAATAATAATCTGGTGAATATGAGTCGGGTCGGCCAGGATCGTGCCAGAGCCGTCTTCCAGGTGTTGCCTGATTTTTATAGTGGTCGGCAGAGTGGCCCTCATGAATTTAAGGTCTTCTTTGATGAGAGGGATTATCTCTACCGGCTGCAGCTTCTGCGGCGCCTGGCGGCTGAAGTTTAAAATTTGTTTAACCAGGTTTTTAGCGCGCAATCCGGCTTTTTGTATCTGCTCAAGCTTGTCGCGGATGTGATTTTCATGCGGCAGATCAAAAAGAGCAAGCTCGGCGTATCCCATTATGGCCGCCAGAATATTATTGAAGTCGTGAGCAATACCACTGGCCAGCCTGCCGATGGCTTC
The DNA here is from genome assembly GCA_964629485.1 of uncultured Thermodesulfobacteriota bacterium. Taxonomy (GTDB): domain Bacteria; phylum Desulfobacterota; class Desulfarculia; order Adiutricales; family JAFDHD01; genus JAFDHD01. The sequence continues at coordinate 3,061 of CAZVRN010000042.1, forward strand.
CAATTTTTGGACTTGCTGTAATTGGACTTGAAGCTGTTTTTGTTTGGTGATATCCCTGACAAAATTTAGGGTAGCTAGTCTCCCCTCCCAGGTAACAGGGACTGTGTTGAATTCAGCCCACCTTGTTTCACCTGCTTTATTAATCACTCTCAAGGTAAAGGCTGTCGCTGTTTTTTCCCCTTTATGCCTCTGCCGGTATATCTCATACGCGTAATCGCGATCCTCAGGATGAATCAGCTCCATGGCCGGTTTTTTCGCCAATTCTTCAGGGAAATATCCGGTCAGCTTCAAGATATGAGGGTTGGGAAATTTCATGTATCCATCTTGAATAATAAAGATACCTACGTTGGCGTTTTCCATTACAAGCCGGTATTTTTCTTCAGACTCCTTGAGAGCCCTCGCATCTTGTTTGCGTTCGCTGATATCTGAAATGTGAGCCAGGGTCTTGACTCTTCCTGTGGAATCCGACGTTACCGCGGAGCTGATTTCTATATCTCTTATTTCTCCATCTTTTCGAATGAGCTTTGACTCATATCTGGAGGGTACATCTTCTCCTTGTTGTCTAGCGCTAAATCGGGCTGTTAAGAGTTTCATCTCGGTAGGGCCAAGAAATTTAAAGAAGGGATGCCCGATGACTTCGTCTTGGGAATATCCTAACATTTTTATAAGCATATCATTCGCATAGATTATGCGGGAAGAATCGTCTATGATAGCCACTCCATTAAGAGAATTTTCCACGATGAAACGAAACGTCTCTTCGCTTTCTCTGAGGGCTTCCCCCGCCTGTTTGCGCCTGGTGATTTCCCGGCCTACGCCTACTATTCCCCTGATGTTGTTTTTTTCGTCGAGCACGGCTTTATTTGCCCAGGCCAGCCATTTCCAGCCGTCCTTGGTCTTGGCGCGATGTTCAACAAAACATGTATGCGGAGGCTTGTAGAGATTTTTTATTGCTTTTGTGGTTGCTTCACGATCATCTTCGTGAACAAACGACATAAAATACTTCCCGAGTAGCTCTTCCTCCTTCTTACCTAACATTTCACAATAGGGCGGGCTGACAAAAAAAAATCTGCCGTCACGATCGGTTTTAACGATCAGATTTGTTTGATTTTCCAGGACTAACTGGTGGTTCGCCTTGTTTCTGTTGAGGTTTTCTGAAATCTTTTTTTGTTCAGTGGTTTCTCGCAGAACGATTATAAATAAATTCTCTTCTGGGGAATCAAACTCAAACACTTCCATCTCAGCAACTTTGCATTTTGATGAGTGGGGACTGGAGATCTCCACTTCGCCAGCAGAAATGGGTAAACCTAACTTCGTGCCTATCAGCTCATCATAAGTTTTTTCGAGCAGGATTTCTGCCGCCCGGTTAATGAATCGAATATCACCATTTTGGTTGACGATAAGAACACTGTTATTATTTTTTTGCAGGACCGTGTATATAAGGTTTTTGACGGCTGAAAGAGTTTGATTTTTTCGTTCAAGTGCCTTGAAGAACCGGCAACAGTCAACCGAATGAAAAATGGCTTGCGCGAGTGATTTTCCGTTGAGGTTGTCCTGAATAAAAAAATTCTGGGCCTCTTTTTGCTTTAGTTCTTTCGCTAAATGTTTATCCGTAGAGCTTGACACTACTATAATCGGTACGTTCGGCGCTTCTTTTATATATCGCAGGGTTTCCGCACTGCCGTTTTCAGGAGATGAAAGGTCCAATAATATGGCGTCAACCCGTGTATTGTTCAGCGCTTCAAGCGCCAGGTTCCAAGATGAAAGATGCTTAACTTCAATTTCATCATACCCGGATTCCGCCAAAGCCTTACAAATACGACCTGCATTGCTAAGATCACTTTCTATAAAGAAAACCTTTATGAAACTTTTATTCACTTTTCCGGCTCTAAAAGCAGTTCTGTCTTTCATTGCAGGTCCTATCCACCCTCTATCATTACAAAACAGTCAAAGATTTGTTTTATATGATGAGCCAAGTTAACAGGTGCCGTAGCTTGTCTACCTTGCTGCGAGTCATCTCCTGCGAGTTAACTAGACCATTTCCCTGATAGTAAAAGGTCCACATATAAATTCGTAACCCTCGAAGCAGTGTTGATTTTTTCGCTTGTATGTTCAATTTCTTGTAAACTATATGATTCGACTTTTTCTAATATTATCAAGCGATGTGTAAAGTAGTCGTTTCCCGTTATTGTTGATGGGCTGGCCATGTCCCGGATAGATCAAAGTAATATTTTTCCGCACAATTTTTTCAAACGCGCGGATAAAAGGTTCATGGTATGAACCATCCGTGGTGTTGATGATCAGCGATGTATCGCCTGAAAATATGACAGACTCGTCGGGTGAATACAGGCAAATCGAATCGTTGGTATGACCGGGTGTATGTATGACCTCAAACCATTTATCTCCTAATTTCAGCACTTGACCATCTTTCAGGATGTGGTTCACACCATCAAATTGGTGAAAGGCATATACTACCGGGGCAAATTCGTCTCTGATGATAGGCAGAAGGCTCACGTGATCGAAATGGTTATGAGTCAAAACCACCTTTTCCAGCTTTTTTTTCCCCACGCCGGTATCTAATTTCTTTATTTTATCGATAATCAATGGGTCTCTACCTACATCAATCATAGCGTTTACGTCATCTATGCCCTTCCAATCTCCCAGAATAAAGTATGCGTTGGAGGTATAAATATCACTGTTTGTGGTAAGATTTATTACTTTCATGTTAATGGTTCTCCGAATATAAACGTCTTTAGTTCTCTCTTTGTATATAATTTAACATTTTTCATCGCCGCTTTTATGAAGAAACGCTGTTTTCTGGGTTATTTTTCAACCCTGCCCGTTAATTAGAGTTGTTTAACAAATTGTTCTGATTAAATATTTTTATGCAAGTACCTGTTTCGAGGCTTCTTAAGAACTTCGTCTTTGATTCGGACAAGGTTAATGATTTTGCAGAAAAATTAAGGTATGAAGTAAAATTGAACGATAGCCGGTTGATGGATGAAGGCGACAATACTGACCCGGGTTTTGTGGTATCGTCGCTTCAAGTCGCCTTTCAGACGCGGAATCGGCCGCGGGATGTCTTTGAAAAAATCAATCTAAAAATGTATCTGAATTGATTGCGTGTCATAAATAAGTTAATATAATAAGCCTTGGTCCGGTTTAGTGGTGCAAAACCTTGGCTGAGAATAGAAAAGGCTAATCAAGAACAGCCGCTGAGAGCAGCTATTTTATGACGCAAACTGCCGAAAAGCGGGAGAATCAGCGCATCCCGTTGGATACTCCTGTCAGCTATAGCCTCAATGGCATTGTCTGGTACGATACCCGTTCGGTGAACATCAACTATACGGGAATGCTGCTTCGCGCCGAGGAATTTCTTATGCCCGGCCAGCTCCTCCATCTGGTCTTCCGACTTCCTAATGTTCACCGGGATGAAATCATTGAAACCAAAGGAGAAGTGATCAGGATAGCAACTAGGCGTAGTAAACAGGTCGGGGTAGCCGTTCACTTTATGTACCTTCACCCTGCCCACCAGAAGGTTATTCAAAAATTTATTAATCGGGTTTCAAGATAAACGGGTTTTGTAACAATGGCAAAACACCGGTAAAACATGTTTCGAAGCTATAGCACGATCTTGTACTTCAATTGAGCTCATTCGCAATATCATTGGCTTTAATTGTCGTTTTTTTTGTATTTTTCCAGTAACGCTCTTTCAGGAGCCGCTTTATCAGTTTTCCGGTCGGGGTGCGAGGCATGTTTTCTTCAAAGTCAACGCTTTTAGGACATTTGATCTTTGACAGGTTTTGGTGACAGAAAGCAATAAGTTCCTGCTCAAGTTTCGGTCCGGCCTCGGCCATGTCAACAGGCTGAACCACGGCCTTGACTTCCTCGCCGAATTCCTCATTGGGTATGCCGAACACAGCCACATCTTTGACCTTGGGATGCATGATTATCACGTTTTCGGCCTCCTGGGGATAAATGTTAACCCCGCCGGAAATGATCATATTATCCTTGCGATCCGTGAGATAGAGATACCCTTCCTCATCCAGGTATCCGATATCACCGAGGGTGGTCCAGCCTTTTGAGCTTTGAGAAGCCGCGGTTTTTTCCGGGTCGTTATGGTATGTAAACGGCGTACCGTCAGCAATATAGATCAAACCGGGTTCTCCGGGCGGGAGCTCTTTTTCATCCTCGTCCAGGATGTGGACCACGCCTTTGAGACCCCGTCCCACTGAACCCTTATGTGTCAGCCATTCTTCTGAATTGATGCAGACGAATCCGTTTCCTTCGCTCCCGGCGTAATATTCATAAATAATCGGCCCCAGCCATTCAATCATTTTTTCCTTGATCGGGATAGGGCAGGGTGCTGCGGCGTGGATGATTGTTTTAAGTGTGGAGAGGTCGAATTTTTTTCTTATCTCCTCATCTAATTTGAGCATCCGGATGAACATGGTCGGCACGACTTGGGTATGTGTCACGCTGTATTTTTCTATCAGGGCCAAAAACTCGGCTGCGTCGAATTTTTCCATAACCACGACTGTTCCCCCAAAACGCATCATGATCATGCAAAATCGAAGCGGCGCAGCGTGATAAAGCGGCGCCGGGGAAAGATAGATCGTGTGCTGATCCAGCTTGTAGAGATGACTGTAGACCAGAAGTTCTTCTGTGCCTTCTTCCAGGGGTTGGCCCAAATCCGGCGGTACAATACCCTTGGGTCGGCCCGTGGTGCCCGATGAATACAGCATATCACGGCCCTGGCACTCGTCCGCAATAGGGGTGGTCGGATACTCGGCCGCCTTCTGCTCATAGGATTCATGGCCCTCTATAGTACCATCGGCCATAAGACGCGTTTTAACATTTGGTGTGGTGTCGAGAAGGATTCGGGCTAAGTCCTGCATGGCGTAAGAGGTGAAGAACAGTTTGGTTTGGCAGTCGTTGACAATGTATTCAACTTCGCTCGCAGTCAAATGGGTGCTGATGGCTGTATAGTAAAGACCCGAACGCTGGGCCGCCCAGGCAACAACAAAATAATGCACGTTGTTTTCCATGAGGATGGCTATATGGTCACCCACTGCGAGCCCTGCGTCGCGAAACAGGTTGGCCAGGCGATTGGCCCGTTCATCAAGCTCCTTGTAGGTAACGACTTCCCCGGTTCGGGCCATGATATAGGCCGGATTATCAGGTGTCTCAACCGCAAAGGTCTTGGGATGGTAAAACATGATCCGCCTCCTGTTTTTGCTTTTGTTATTTTCGGCTATTGGACGGCGTAATTTCCTGTGACCTCGCTTCAGACAAATAAGTATTGAGCAAGGACGAACTTTCTTTCTTAAATGTCCCCTAACTTTGATTGTTGCTGATTATTTTGATTAAAGTTATTTACAGATAATTGACCTTATTTTCAGGTCGGTTGTCAATATTAAATATCGAAGCAAAAATTTCAATCCCTGCTTCTTCTTTTATCTGCCCACAATCTGCCGTTTTAGGGTTTATTTTGGGTGGCGTAAATAGGATAATCAAAGAACTTGCTTTTGCTCGTCCCCATGCTTTCTTGTCAAGTCTGACGGAGTGTGATAGAAATTTATTTCTTCATTATTAGGGGTCTTGAGTTTTTCTCATTACGATTTTGCATTTTATAGGAAGGCGCGATATTTGATGTTTTATGAACTGATTCCCGTTCGCCGGGGCTTTTACAGGCCGCCAGGGCCGGGGAAATCTGCTTCATTTTAAAACTGAAACCCTTTGCCAAAAGGATGGGCTTTGTATGAATGAGGAAACACGGAACGCTTTATCGGCTATGACCACCGGTTTGTATATCATGACCACCGGCACCGTTGATGAACCTTACGGCATGGTGGTTTCATGGGTCAACCAGGTTGGTTATGAGCCGACCCTGGTTATGGCCGCGGTCAGGCGAAATCGCTTCATGCACGACCTGATCCTGCGCTTCGGCTGCTTTGGATTGAATGTTCTGCCGCGAGGTATCGAAGATTTTCTGCCCTTTTTCAAGAAAGCTCCCCTTGAGAAAAAATTCAGAGACCTTAAGCTGTTTAATGCCGTGACCGGTGCGCCTTTGATCGAGCAGGCCTTGGCCTGTCTGGACTGCCGCCTTGGGGAAACGATTCGCCCCGGTGATCACACACTTTTTTTGGGTCTAGTCGAGCAAGGCTGGGTGCTGCACGAAGGCGCCCCTCTGACCAGCCTGGATTACGAACACGTGTATCTGGGGCAGTCTTAGCGCGTATACACGTCTTTCAGGTGTCTTTAGACGTATCGCCCGCGGGCGGAAGACCATGTTTTTAGATCGAAAAAAAATGATAGTTTTATGAATGAGGATCCTCAAAACACCATTTCACTGCTGGTTTTGTGGGACATAGACGGAACGCTTTTGACCACTGGCGGCGCTGGCGGGGCAGCCTTGTTGGAAACGGGCCGGGAACTTTTTGGTGAAAATTTCACCCTGGAAGGCGTTGACCGATTCGGCAGGCTCGATTCATTCATTTGGCGGGATATCGTGAGAGTCAATCATATTCAAAAACCGGACGCTTGGGAGGCTTTATTCAGGGAAATGTATCTTCGCCTTTACAGGCGCCGGCTGGTTTCAGACCCGGGGAAGTGCAAGGTGTTTCCGGGCGTGCGGGAACTGATCGAACGACTTGACCGCAAGGGTCATGCGGGGCAGGGCATTCTCAGTGGAAATTACCCGGAGATCGGAGCGATGAAACTGCAGGTTGCAGGCTTTGACCTCGCCCGGTTCATCGTTTGCGCTTGGGGCTCGGAAGCCTTGTATCGCCCCGAGCTTGTCCCAATTGCACTTTCGCGCTTGTTTGAATTGAATAGAACCGTGCTTGACCCCGGACAGGTTGTTATCATTGGTGATACACCGCATGACGTGCATTGCGCCCGTGTAAACGGCTGCCGGTCCCTGGGTGTGGCCACGGGAACGTTTCCCCGTGAAAGGCTGCAAGAGGCCGGAGCGGATCTGGTAGTGGATGACCTGTCTGGTACGGAAGAAATCTTGGGCTGGTTGCTTTGCTGACCAAGAGTGGCGAATGCGGTTGGTTTGATTTGCTTTTCAAAAGGTATCGCAAAAGGATTATCTTGATTCGGCTATCCCCCGGCTAGCATGGGAAAGATAGTGATTTCATCACCGTCTCTTACAGTTGTGGCCATACCTCTCAGGGTTCGGATATCATCTTTGTTGAGGAAAATGATACTGCTTTTTAGACGGATTTTTATTCCGGGAAAATGTTTTTCCAGATGATCCATGCATTCGTCAATGGTTCGGCCCCGGATGCGGATTTCATCCCGGCCGTCAAGCCATGTCTTCAAAATACCAGGAACCTTGATCGTAACGGACATATATTTTATTCGCCTTTAAACAGTAGTTATAATGCCCTTTTTATGAAAATAACAAAATGGTTATTCCCCGTCAATGAAGGCCGTAGTCAAGGTCATGATTACTCAAGCCAAGGAGGCTGTTAATAATGAGTGTTAAAATCCTGGTCGCTCCGCGAAGATATGTCCAGGGCCCCGGGGCCCTGGCCGAGCTTGGAAGTCACCTTAGAATCTTTGGAATAGAAAACCCTTTGATCCTGGCCTCGCCCAGCGCTCTCAAGGCATGCCGGGAAACAATCGTTCAAAGCCTCAGCCAAACTAAGGTGCGGCAGACGTTTATTGAATTCAGCCGGGAATGCACATTCAGGGAGATTAAGAGGGTCAAGGAGGTTTGCCTGGAAGGTGAGCACGATGCTATCATCAGTTGCGGCGGAGGAAAAACCATGGATACGGGCCGGGCCGCGGCCGCTGGATTTGCTTTCAATGTCGGAGTATGGCCGCCTGAAGCCATCAAACAGCTTGGCGCCGATGTGCCCTGTATCCAGGTTCCGACCATCGCCGCCAGTGACGCTGCTACAGCTTCTTTGTCCGTGGTTTATAACGACCGCGGAAGCGAGGAAGGCACTGTTTTGATTCGCCTGAACCCGGCCATGGTTTTAGTTGACACAGCGGTGATAGCCCAGGCCCCGGTTCGAGGTCTGGTGGCCGGGATGGGTGATGCGCTGGCGACCTTCTTTGAAGCCGAGGCTAGCCACCGAAGCGGCGTTCCGGCCATAACCGGCTACGCGGCCACCCGCACCGCTTTGATGGTGACCCGGCTTTGCCTGGATATTTTAATGGAATATGGAGCGAAGGCGAAACAGGAGGTCGAGAACGGGGTCCCGGGTGAGGCCCTTGAGGCGGTGGTTGAGGCGAATATTTTGCTCAGCGGATTAGGTTATGAGTGCGGCGGATTGGCCGCGGCTCATGCCATTGCTGGCAGCTTTACCAGGATTCATCGTCAGTTCGAACCCGCCCCGTATCATGGGGAACTGGTCGCGTTCAGCACGCTGACCCAATTAATTATGGAAGGCGACAGGGCGGAGGCCCTGGACAAAGTCCTCGGCTTTATGCGTGAGGTCGGGCTTCCGGCTACCTTTGCGCACTTGGGCCTAAAAGAGGTCACGGATGAAGCCTTGAGGATCGTGGCGGATCATGCCTCGAAAAGCCTGCTCATGCTTGCCATGCCGAAGGCGAACAGGACCCCCGGGCCGGAGCGGATATTCTATGACCCGGATGAAATTTTCAGGTGCCTCAAGGAAACAGATGCATTTGGGAGGGGGTGAACGGGCTTTTCCCCTACCCATCCGCCGGATTAAAGCAAATTTATTTATGAGAGAATGAGGCTTCTTAAAAACCAGTAATCTTAAGGACGAAATTCTTAAAAGGTCTCAATCTAGGGGTTGAGTCTTTCATGTGAGGAGTGGGCCAGGGGGCTTGAAGTAATTATAACTTGACAAAAAGCCTTGAGTGCCTTTTATTTGCATTATTCCATCGTTTTAAAATCTTAAGCCTTTAAGCGTTCTTAGGCCGGAGTCTCACTGACGCTTCACATGGCCGGGCGCGCAGAGACCCGGAGGTCTTAGGGTATGGGTGACATAAAAGTTGTCATTGACGGAAAAGAAGTAACCGGTAAGGAAGGAATGACCATTCTTGAGGCCGCCGGTCAAATCGGCGTGGAAATCCCCACGCTCTGCCATAGACCGGATCTAACTCCAAGCGGGGTTTGCCGAATCTGCGTCGTTGAGGTTGAGGGCGCCAGGACATTGGTTGGCTCCTGCCATACCCCTATCGCCCCCGGAATGATAGTACATACAGGTTCTGCCAAAGTTATTGCCGCACGTAAAGTGATACTGGAGTTGTTATTGGCTTCTCATACCGGGTCCTGTGTGGCTGACCAGGGGGCAAAAAATTGTGAACTGCATAAGCTCGCTTCGGACCTGGAAATTGGCCCGCCCAGATTTCAGGTCAAAAAACCGCGCTTCTATCCGGTAGAGGAAGCCAACCCGTATGTGCGCAGAGATTTGTCGAAATGCATTTTATGCCGCCGTTGTCTAAAGGCCTGCGCCGAAATCGCCCGAAAGAACGTCTTAAGTATCGGGTATCGAGGCGTGCGATCCAAGGTTATAGCGGGTTTAGATGAGCCTCTGGACCAGGAAGCCTGCCGGGATTGTAAAATTTGTATTGATTACTGCCCCACCGGTGCGCTGAGCGACGCGTCAATCATGGGCAGTGAAGAAAAAAGGTGGTCTGATGGGTAAGGATGCGCAGGATACTTTCATGAAAGGCCGGGCTCGCGAGAAGCTTTTGATGTTGCTGAAGCAGGCGCAGCGGGAAGAAACGC
>CAZVRN010000043.1:0-12735 GCA_964629485.1 uncultured Thermodesulfobacteriota bacterium
CGCCGTCATCCTCGCCCAGAGTCATGTCCAGAACGCTCCCGTCGGCCTTGATCACCCGCCCGTGCAGGGCCAGGGGCCGCGAAAGCCATTGGTGCTTCTTGATGCCGCCGTAGTAATGCGTCTTGAAAAGAACCAGGTCAACCTCCTCGTAAAGAGGGTGCTGCTTCAGGTCCAGCCGGGGAGCGTCTATGTGGGAGACAATGAGGCGAAGACCCTCTGTCAGCGGTTTCCTGCCTGGCACGGCCAGGGCCGCGGTTTTATTCATGAAAGAAGCATAGACACGGCCCGGTTTTTTTCGTTTCGATATGGCCTGAAATCCTGCCGCCTCGGCCCGGGCTTCGATTTCCCGAACCGCCTCACGCTCCGTTTTGGCGGCATTGAGAAAGGCCTTGTAATCTTCGGACAGCTTAAATGCCGCTTTCCGGTCCTCGGCCTTGAGCTTATCCCATACCAGCAAGGGTTTAAATTTTAATTCCTTTTCCAGTTTTTTCACTTTCGCCTTGTTCATGATTCTGTTTTTTTCTCCTCTGCTACGCCCGGATAGCTTACAGCTCGATTTCTTTTATATCATCCGCCACAATGAGGTTGGGCTGAGTCAGGTCCTGGACTTCCTCCACGGTCCAGCCGGGAGCAACCTCCTTGAGTACGAGTCCTTTGTCGGTCACATCAATGACCGCGATATCAGTGCATATCAAGTCTACACACTCTTTAGCCGTGAGGGGATAAGTGCATTCCTTGAGAATCCTCGGTTCACCCTCCTTGGTAACGTGCTCCATGGCTATAATGACTCTTTTGGCCCCGATGGCTAAATCCATGCTGCCGCCAATGGTCAGGCTGGGGTCATCAGGGAGAGACCAATTCGCAAGATCGCCTTTTTCGGAAACCTGGAAAGCGCCCAATACGGTTATATCCAGGCGGCCGCTCCTGATCATGTCGAAAGATACATCCATATCGAAAAACGACATGCCGTGCTGATGGGTAAAAAATCTTCCCCCGGCGTCGACATACTGAATATCCACTTTATCAAGTTCGTCCTCAAGGATTATGGGGCCGTATCCAAGCACCCCGTTCTCTGAATGAAACAGTATTGTCCGGCCCTGCGGGATAAAGAGGGAGCAAAGATTTGGTATCCCTATACCGAGGTTGACACAATCGCCGTCTTTAAACTCCTTGGCCACTCTCAGGGCGATGATTTCTTCCGAAAATTTTTCCTTCATCAATTATCCTCCTCTTTCTTGGCACCAAGAATCATATCCCTTATCCAGTCTACCTCGAGCAGAGCCTTGAATTTAGTCATCGAATCCTTATAGCTTCCCCGCACGCCTTCCGGGATCTCGACAATACGGTCAACAAAAGCCGCCGGGGTGACAATGGCGTCAGGTTCCAGTTCACCCGGTTCAACAATTTCATCAACCTCAACAATGGTTACGGCCGAAGCCATGGCAATGATCGGGTTGAGTCCCCTGGAAACTCCCCGGTAGACAAGGTTTCCGTACTTATCCGCTTTGTCGGCCTTGACCAGCCCGAAATCCGGCTTAAGCGGATATTCCAGGAGATATTCTCTTCCATCAAAAACCCTTTTTTCCTTACCCTCTTCTACTTTGGTCCCCACGCCGACAGGGCAGTAAAAAGGCCCCATACCACCGGCGGCGGCGCGTAACCTTTCCACCAGGATGCCGTGACTCAAAGGTTCGGTCTCAATTTTTTTCTCCAATCCAGCATCCTCTTCCGACAGCTCTGCCTTCTCGGCAAGCCTCACCGTACTGGCGTAGTAGGAAGCGATCAGCTTTTTCATTTGGGGCAGGAGTATATTAGGCCCAACCAGGATTTCTTCAGGAATGGCCCCGGTAAACCAGTTCGGTGTAATAATGGTCAGGTCTTTTGCGCCCTGCTCCCTGAGCGCCAGGAGAAGGTTTTGAGGGATTCCCGGGAAGCCCCAGTTATAGACGGCAATGCTTGCCCCATCGAAAATATCGGCTACGGCTTCAGAAAAGTCGGGATAAATTTTATTCATCTTATCAACCCCTTTTCTGCTTTCTTCTTTCTATTTCCTCCCACCGCTCCTTCCAGGGCTGCCAGTATGGTATCTGTTTCTCCTTGGGGATGTCCCAGATACCAAGCGGCTTTCCTCTGAATTTCTCCGGCGCCGGCCATTTTTCCATCTGCCGGGCTACTTTTTCCAGGTAATATTCCGTATCGCCCAGGTAAAGCTGCTTGGTTTTGGCCCGCCTCGAATAAAGAGGAAGAACCCCTTTGTCCACGGTGTAGCCAACCCCGGCCAGGACCTGGTGGCCGCGCCAGCAGGCCCTCTCATGCGAATCACTGGTCCAGGCCTTGGCCATGGCCACTTCCATGTCGCACGGAAGGCCCTCGCTGATCTTCCAGGCCGCCTGGTAGGTCAGCCACCGCGCCGTATCAACTTCACTCAGGAGAAAAACGCAATGGTCCTGGACATATTGGTTAATGCCAATGGGCATGTCAAACTGGATTCTGGTTTTGGCGTAATCAACGGTGATTTCCAGGACGCGCTGGCCGGCCCCGACCATCTCCGCGCACAGCAGCACCGCTCCCTTCTGCATCGCTTTTTCCAGGGGAGGCCATCCACCGTTAAGTTTTCCCACAATATTATTTGCAGGCACTCTGACCTTATTGAAAGTAACCTCGCTCTGCTTGTCGCCCGCTGTTGTTTCCAATATCTCACAGCTTACCCCGGGATCCTTGGCATCCACCAAAAACAGGCTAATGCTTTTCTCGGGGTTTGCATCCTCCCTGGTCCTGGCCGCACAGAGCAGGTAATCGGCAATATGGCCGTCATGAACGAACAGCTTTGTCCCGTCAATGATATAATCATCCCCGTCCGGAACCGCGCCGACGGTGATTCCTTCAGCTTCCCAGGCTTTGCCGTCCCAGCTTGATTCAGGTTCTGTCAGGGCCAGGGCCAGGATCAGGTCACCGCCCGCTATCTTGGGCAGAAGGTCTGCCTTCTGCTCCTCGGTGCCAGCCTCCAGTATGGTCAGCCCGCAGAGGATCACCGTGGAAAGATGGGGACTCGGAAGCATGGCTCTCCCCATTTCCTCGTAGATGACGGACAGGTCTATAAAACCGGCTCCCCTGCCGCCGTAATTCTCGGGATAGATAAGTCCCAGCCACCCCTTATCGGCCATCTTGCGCCAAAGCTCAGGAGAAAAGCCTTTTTCATCTTCTTCCATTTCCCTGACGAAACTTTCCGGACATTCCTTCTCCAGAAACTCGCGAGCCTCTTTTTGAAGCTTTTCCTGCTCTTGACTAAGAGAAAAATCCATAATTCCACTCCTTTCGAAAGTAATTTTTAAGCCGTTCCCAAGCTATTTCTTTTCTTTCAGAGCCTCGGCAATCTGCTTGTTAAACTTCGCAGGCACTCTGGGCAAGCCAAGCCCCCTGCCGGCGAGAACTATTTTATTTACCTCGAGGGTCCCGGCCGGATGCACGCTTCGCGCTATCTGCCATCTGCGCTCTATTTTCCCGGCAAACTTGGCCCATTTCGAACCGGTGCGAAGCTGGCCGTAAAGTCCCATGATATTCATCATTTTTTCGGGGTGCTTGGTGGAAAATATCTTGTTGAAAAAGCCGCTCAGGTCATAGCGTTTCGGGCCCAGTTTTTCTCTTTCGGAAAACCACCATACCCCCTGCCAGGCGATGAGCCTTTGTATCTCTATATCAATAGCCATCTGCGCCAGGTCCTTGCGAACTTGAGGGTCTTCAATCAGCGGCTTGCCGTTTCGTTTCGTTTCCTTGCAAAACTGGACAAACTCTTCCAGGCTTCTCTTGGCATAAGCCGGTCCCCCGGTGCCGCTTCGTTCAAATTCGAAGGCGGCCATGGCGTGGTAGAAGCCCCGGTTGAGCTCACCGAGCAGGTTTTCCTTGGGCACCCTGACGTTGTTATAGAAGATATCGACCTGTGTTCCGAAGCCCATGGTGCCTAAGGCCCGGTAGGTGATGCCCGGGTCATCTCCCGGTACGAGAAAGAGGCTGATGCCTCTGTGCTTTGGTTCGGTATCCGCGGTTCTGGCCAGGGTATAGAGATAATCGGGTTTCACAAAGGTTGTAATAAATGTCTTCTGGCCGTTGAGAACGTAATAATCACCGTCTTCCACGGCCCGAAGCTGCTGGTTGGCCTCGTCTGAACCGGCTTCAGGCTCGGTAAAGGCCTGGTTCCATACCGCCTCTCCCTTGGCGATACCCGGTAAAAACTTCTTTTTTTGCTCCTCTGTGCCAAAGACCTGCACTGCAGGTCCCGCGATATGCAAACCTGAAAAGTTCGGCCATCTTCCGCCGGTATGGCCCCATTCCTCCTCGACAATGCCCTGTTCAATGGGGCCGAGGCCCAAACCGCCCGTTTCTTTGGACCAACCCGGCGTTAGATATCCTTTTTCACCGGTTTTTTTCTGAAAGTCCATCCAGAAGTCCGTTTGTTCCTTTGTTAAAGAAAACATTGTCTCCACGTCCGGATCAAAATCCTCGGGCATCTCGTTCATAAAATAATCGTGAACATCCCGCCTCAATTTTTCCTGTTCTTCAGTAAATCCAAAATCCATACTTGATCCTCCTTTCAATTAGGTTCCAATCAAGACCGCGCTCTCGTCGCTTCCAGCGCCTCAGGGTCCTTGTCCTCGTCAAGGCCCTCTTTCACAAGCTAGAAGCAAACAACATCTGCCAAGATTTCCATGTATCAATCCATGCTCCCAAAATCCTCCCCGAAAGTCAATTTTTTTAAAACCCGAACGCACCCTTCCACCCAAATAAACCAAGTTCCAAGAAAAGAAATTCATGCCCCGAACCCAGTTTAAGCCTTTAAGTGGCTGGTGAATATGGTAGTATAACGGGCCACGGTCTGGTATTATCCTTGTTTTGCAATGATCCTGAGCGGTTTTATTGTATTGAAAAAAATATGAGGATTCAGGCCTTTTTTTTGAAAAATTGTCCCCCTCGCCCGGCAGCAGTGATTTTAACTTGAAAAAACATTCAACAACGGCCTTGCCCCGAGGAAAAGAACAGTGGAAACACCGACCATGAACCGCGCCCAGCTAATGGGCGAACAAAAAATATTTCGGCTCCTGCTCAGATTCTCGGTTCCGGCCGTGATCGGCATGATGGTCCAGGCTCTCTATAATGTTGTGGACAGGGTCTATATCGGCCATGCCGTGGGTTCCATTGGGATTGGGGCCACAACCATAGCCATGCCCATGATGCTGATCGGCTTTGGCTTCGCCTTGTTGATCGGCATCGGCGCCAACGCGCTGGTATCCATCCGGCTCGGGGAACAGAGACAGGATAAGGCCGAGCAGGTCCTGGGCAACGCCACGGTTATGCTCCTTATCAGCAGCACCGTCTTAACGATCCTGGGGCTCCTGTTTACTACCCCGGCCCTCAAATTTTTCGGAGCCACAGATACGATTCTTCCCTATGCCCGGGATTACATACGCATAATCATGATGGGTTGGGTCATCCAGACAATCGGATTCGGGCTGAATAATTTTATCCGCGGAGAAGGAAACCCCAGGATGGCCATGTTGACCATGCTCATCGGTTCAATATTGAATATGACGCTGGACCCGGTGTTTATATTCGGGCTGGGCTGGGGCATGAAGGGCGCGGCCACGGCCACGGTCATTGCTCAAACCATCTCCACCGCCTGGGTTTTGTACTATTTTTTAAGCGGGAGAAGCATCCTGAAAATAAAAGTGAAATATTTCCGCCTTGAAAAAGCCGTGGTTTGGAGGATATTGGCCGTTGGTTTTGCACCTTTTGTCATGCACATAACCGACAGCATGATGAGCGCCCTTGTTAATAATCAGCTAAAAATCTATGGCGGCAACCTCGGCATCTCGGTCCTGGGCATTATCATCAGCCTGATGATGATAATTTTCATGTTCATCATCGGAGTCAGCCAGGGGGTCCAGCCGATCATCGGGTATAACTACGGCGCTTTGAAATACGATCGCCTGAAACAGGCCTTGGGCCAGGCAATACTCGTGGTCACCTGCGGCGTCCTGGCCGGGTACGTGGCCATTATGCTCTTCCCGACTTACCTGGTTCGGATTTTTAACAAGGAGGACCAGGCCCTGATTGAACTGGGCGGGCATGCGCTCCGTATCTTTTTCTTACTTCTGCCTCTGGTCGGGTTCCAGGCCATTGCATCAAACTTTTTCCAGGCCATCGGAAAAGCGAAACAGGCCTCGTTTCTGGTATTAAGCCGCACCGTGCTGCTCCAGGTGCCCGGGATTCTTCTCCTGCCTCATTTTTTCGGACTGGACGGCGTGTGGCTGGCCACGCCGGTTTCCATTGGAGGGTCTTCACTGATAACCGGCATCTTTCTGTTTGTCACCCTGCGGCACTTGAAAAAAACTTCGCGCCACAGGCCTGAAAGACCGGTCCCGTTCTAGCAGGCCAGTTTCGCCGCCTCGCTCATGTCCGCCACCTGCTCAAGGTTCAGAACCATTCGTTCGAGGGCCCTGGTTTTTTCTTCTCCCAGAACCGGCTCGGTCAGGTCTTTGAACTTGGCTCTTATTTTATCCCGTTTATCATCCAGGGAGGGAATTTCCTGGAACACGTTGGTGAAGGAGGATAACACGCGCCCGTCCCGGGTCTCGATTTCCACCCTGGCCTCCAGGGCCACCATGTTCGGGTCTTCCTCTGCGGTTATGTGCGGCATGAAAGCCTGCACCTCGGGGTCGGACACTCTCTCCTGGCTGAAGGCCTGGAGGCCGGTTGTGCCTTTGATCAGCGCATTGGCCACACAGTAAGGGATGCTGAATTTGGCTTCAAGCCCGGTTTTGGCCTCGGTCCTGAAAGCCGCGCTTAAGCCGAGAGCCGACTGATAAACCTTGATGGACCGGACCTGGTCCACGGTCAGGCCCTCTTCTTTGAAAATAGCCTGGCTGGCCTCAATGGCCGAATGTGTCCCGTGGCATGAAGCGTGATATTTCTGGGCCAGGTTTTCGATTTCCCACGTCTGGCCGAGGGTTTCGAGCACTTCTTCTCTGACCTGGCCCCTCATGGCGGCGAAGAGCCCGCTGGGGCCTTCCAGGATATCCTCGGCCGAATCAAACCCGTTTTCAGCGAGGATGGCGGCCATGAGCCCTACTTCGGCGGCCCGGCCGGCATGAAAGGGTTTGCACATGGTTCCAAAGACCCTTTTCAGCCCGGCGGACTGCGTGCCCGCGATGCCCAGGGCGTAAACCGTCTTTTGGCGGTCAAGCCCCAGGAGCCTGGAGCAGGCGGAAGCCGAAGCCAGAGTTCCCATGGTCGAGGTGCCATGGAAGCCGGAAAGGTAGTGTTCGCTTCCGGCGCAGGAGGCTATGGCCACACCGCTTTTAAGGCCGATAATGAAAGCGGTTAAAAAATCAGTTCCGTTTTTGCCTTGCCATTCGGCAAGCGCGAGCAATCCGGGAAACAGCGTGACCGAAGGGTGCCCCAGAAACGGGATCAGGCTGTCGTCGTAGTCCAGGGCGTGGGAGGCGGCCCCGTTGATCAGGGCGGCCTGGGTCAAACTTTTTTTCCTGTTGTTTCCCAGCAGGCTGGCCTGCTCATTTCCGCCCAGAAGATCGGAGTAATCAATCAGTTTGCCTACCAGGGGGTCGTCTTTACCGGCCATGGCTACGCCCAACCAGTCCAGAAAGGCCACCTTGGCGTGCTCGTAAATGTCTTTCGGGATGTCAGAGGCCTTTGTTTCCGAGATGAACTCTCCCAGCCTCATGGTCATGCCCTTTGAGTTTTGGCCCATGGTCTCCCTCCTTCCGATGATGGTTCTCAAAGGGGTATGTTGCCGTGCGGTTTTTGCGGTCGTTCAACCGTCTTCCCTTCCAGCATTTTAAAGGCCTTGATCAGGTAGGACCGGGTTTCGGCCGGAGCCACCACGTCATGAACGTTCATGTTGGAGGACACGTCTATCAGGGGGTTTGCCTGGGTATCGCGGTATTCCTCGACTTTCTGGGCCAGGAATTCCTTGGTCACTCCCTCCTGCCGGCCGTAAAAGAGCGTCACCGACTGCTCGGCGCCTAAAATACCGGTCTCCATGGTGGGCCAATAAAGGACCAGGTCAGTGCCCAGGCCGGGCAGGACGCCCATGCCGAGGTTGCCTCCGCCGTATGATTTTCTCAGGACAAGTGAAATGCGTGGCACCCGGGCTTCACAGAGGGCGTAGAGCACCTTGGCCCCGTGGCGTATGATGCCCGCGTGCTCCTGGTCCTTGCCGGGCATGTAGGCCGGGGTGTCCACCAGTATGAGAATCGGGATGTTGAAGCAGTCGCAGAACCGAATGAACCGGGCCTGCTTATCGGAGCTGTCCACGGTCAGGCAGCCGGCCTTTACCCGGGGCTGGTTGGCCACAATACCCGTGGTTTGACCGTTCAGCCGCGCGAAGCCCACCACCACCTCGCCGGCGAAATCTTTTTTTATCTCAAAGAAATCGCCCTTGTCCGCGATAACCTCGATTAAGCGCCGCACGTCATAAGGCTTGGCCGGGTTGATCGGCACAATATCGTGCAGGGCCTCACACGACCTTTCCGGGTCGTCGCCCAGGTCCACCACCGGCGGTTTCTCGTTGCAGTTTGAAGGCAGGAAGGTGAGCAGTCTCCTGATTTGTCCCAGGAGTTCCTCGTCGTTCTGGTAGACCGCATCGCATATCCCGGACTTGGAGGCGTGTACCTTGGCCCCGCCCAGTTCCTCTTTGGTGATGTCCTCGCCCAGGCTCAGCTTGACCATGACCGGACCGGTGATCATCATGTGGCTGGTCTTTTCGACCATGAAGACAAAATCATTCAGGGCCGGAGAATAGACGGATATGCCGGCGCAGGTGCCCATAACGGCCGAAATCTGGGGGATGAGGCCCGAGGCGATAGTATTGGGGAAAAAGACAGAACCGCCATGCTTGTCCGAGAGAAACGAGGAAAAGGTGCGCGTGGTCCGGGCCTCGCTTCCATGACCGCTGCCTCGGCCGCCGGCTCGGGCCCCGGGTGAATCATGGAGACCGATCAGAGGCACCCGCATTTCCACGGCCCTTTCAATGGCCCGGTACATCCTTTCCCCGTGTTCCAGGCCGATGGAACCGCCCAGCACGGTCTTGTCCTGGGAATAGACAAAAACCTTGCGGCCGTTTATGGTTCCGCTGCCGGCCACGATTCCGTCGCCGGGTGTGCCTGAGACGTGGCCGATGAGCGGGTTAATCTCCATGAGGCTGCCCGGGTCCAGCAACAGGTCCAGCCTTTCCCGCGCCGTGAGTTTGCCCTGGCTGTGCTGTTTGTCGATTTTTTCCTGGCCGCCGCCCATCGAGATCGTCTGCCTGGCCTCCTCCAGGGCCTTAAGCCTTCTTTCCAGAAAGGGATCCATCATGCCTTTCTCCTTAGATTGAGGTTATTTAATGGAACGCCTGGTTGATTTTTCATAAATCGAATCGTCGAGTTCTTTTCTTCAGCCAATTGCCGGACAGCCGGGCCGACCAAATTAAGCGGCGGGCGAAAGGGCCTCAGCCTGCCGGAGCTTCTTCCTTGAACAGGCCGATCACCTTTTCTTCCTCCAGGACCTTTATTTCTTCGTCCGTGCAGCCGAGCAGGTTTTGAAGCACCTCGGCGGTGTGCTCACCCAGCCGCGGGGGAACAGTAAAATGCTCATCCACGGCCGAACCCTTGATCGGATTGCCAGCCAGTTTGAATTTCCCCAGATCCGGGTCTTCCAATTCCACGACCATGTTCCTGGCCAGGACCTGCGGATCATTTAAAGCCCGGTCCAGGGTGTTTACCGGGGCGCAGGGAACATCCGCTTCGAGCAGAATCTCCATCCACTCGTCACCCGTTTTTTCCAGAAACCGCTCCTGGAGGATAGGTATGAGCTCGTCGTGGTTTTTCAATCGCTGGAGCGCGTCTTCGAAGCGTTCGTCAATGACCAGTTCACCGAGGTCCATGGCCGCGCACAGGCCCTCCCAAAATTTCTGGGTCACGCAAGCCACCACGATCCAAATGTCCTTTGTCTTAAAGGCTTCGTAAGGCACGAGGCTGCCATGGCGCGATCCCTGGGGGCCGGACAGGATGCCTCCCACCAGGTAGTAAGCCACTAAATAGGAGGCCATGGATATCTGCGCGTCCATGAGGCTTATGTCCAGCTTTTGACCCTTGCCGGTCGCGTCACGGTAGTGCAGGGCCGCGGTTACGGCCAGGGCCGAAGACATGCCGCCGGCTATGTCGCCCACGGGAATACCCATCCTCACGGGCGGCCTACCGGGTTCCCCGGTCAGGCTCATCCCGCCGCTGATGGCCTGGATGGTCAAATCAAAAGAGGTCCGGTCCCGGTAAGGCCCGGTATGACCGTACCCCGAAAGAGAACAGGAAATAATCCTGGGATTTACTTTGACCAGGTCTTCATAGTCAACCTTGAGCCTTTTCAGGGCCTGGGGCCGCATGTTGTCCATGACCACGTCAGAGACCTTGACCATTTCATAAAAAAGTTCGAGACCTTTGGGGTGTTTCAGGTCCAGGACCACGCTTTTCTTGTTTCGGTTTATGGCTAAAAAATAAGCTCCCATGCCGCCGAGCGAAGTCTGGACGCCCAGGCGCGTGTAGTCGCCGCCATGGTCTTCTATTTTAATCATTTCCGCACCCATGTCTGCCAGGAGCATTGTGCTATAGGGTCCGGCCAGCATGCGGGTCAGGTCCAGGATTCGAACGTCGGATAAAAGGCCTGGCATTACTTTCCTCCTTTAAGCTTCAGCGAAACGCTGTCTGATAACTTGGACCGCGTCATTTATCGAGGTTCCGGAAGTAAAAACTTCAGCGACCCCCATTTCCTTGAGCTTGGGCTTGTCCTCCTCCGGGATGACGCCTCCGACCAGAACCATTATCTCATCCGCGTTCTGCTCCTTGAGCAGGCTGGTGACCCGCCCGGTCAGGTGAAGGTGGGCGCCTGAAAGTATTGACAGGCCGATGACCTGTACGTCTTCCTCGATGGCGGCGCGCACCACCCGCTCGGGTGTTTGGCGCACGCCCATGAAAATCACCTCGAATCCGGCGTCCCTGAACCCGTAGGCTATAACTTTGGCTCCCCGGTCATGGCCGTCTAAACCGATTTTGGAAACAAGGACCTTGACTTTTGCGTCCATCATCGTACTCCTCTCGTTGAACATGGTTTTCTCTTTATCAGCGCCGAATGCATTTCCTCATCAAAAGAACGAATCTTAAAAACCGCGCTGGTTCCTAAACTTTTCTAAAGAATCGAAGGAGATTCATACTCGCCGAAGACGTCCCGGAAAACATCGGAAACTTCCTGGATAGACACGTACGCCTTGGCGCATTCGATCAGGTGCGGCATCAGGTTCTCGTCTTCATTTTCGGCCTTGGATTTAAGCTCCTTCAGCAGCCGATTGACCTCGTTGTTGTCCCGGCTGCGCTTGACCTCCTTCAGGGCCGCGATCTGCTCTTCTTCAGCCTTGGCCCGCTTGTCCGGGTCGTAAGGGTGAGGCACAAGACGGGTCGTGGACACCTCCAGCTCATGCTCGCCGGTGAAGCAGTTTACGCCGACGATCAGGATATCGCCGTTGGAAATGGCCTTCTGGCGCTCATAGGCTGAACGGCTGATCTGCTTCTGCATGTATCCGGACTCAATGGCCGTCACGGCGCCGCCCATCTCCTCCACTTTGTTCAGCTCCTCCCAGGCTGCTTCTTCGACCTCATCGGTCATGGCTTCCATGCAGTATGACCCGGCAAAGGGGTCTTCCACGTCACGCAGCCTGGCCTCGGAGACCAAAATACGGCCTGCGTCAATCATGAGTTGCTGGGCCTCGCGGCTCCAGCCCAGCCCCAGCGGTTCGTCATACGGCGGGAACGGAGACGGCTGGCCGCCGGAGAGCGCTCCGGCGATAGCGCCCACCACGGCCCGGGTCAGATTGTTCAGAGGCCGCTGCATAGTGGTGTCGGACGGGCCGATATGAGCGGTAATGGGCTGGCGGATAATCATGCTCCGGGGATTCTTGGCCCCGAATTTCTCCTTGAGGATCCTGGCGTACATGCGGCGGGCCGCCCGCTGAAAGGCGATTTCCTTGAGGAACTCCATGCTGCCGCCAAAGGCGTTGAAGGTGAATCGCGGAGCGAAAGCATCAATATCCAGGCCGGCGTTTATGCCTTCCTGAAAGTAAGCGATGCCTATGGCCATGCTGTAAGCCAGGTCCTGTTCGCGGTTAGCCCCGGCTTCCCGGATGTGATAGCCGCCGATACTGGTGATGTTTACATGGGGCATGTGCTCGTTCAGGAAGAGCAGGGTATCGCGGAAAAGCCGCATGGCGGGCCTGGGCGGATAAATGTAGGTCCCGCGCGCCACATACTCCTTGAGAATGTCATTCTGCGGCGTAGCCCGCAGCTTGTTCAGGGGAATGCCGCGCTTTTCCGCCAGGGCCGCGTACATGGCCATAATATAGATGGCCATGGAATTTATGGTGAAATTTGAGGCGATATTGTCCAGGTTCAGGTTGCCTTGGTAGGGTTCGTAAATAACTTCAAAATCCCTCAAGGTGTCTATGGCCACGCCGACCTTGCCCACCTCACCCTCAATCAAGGGGTTGTCCGAGTCGTATCCGCACTGCGTGGGCAGGTCCATGGCCAGGTTCGGACCCTGGCGCCCGCCGCGGTTGATCAGAGCCTGGTAGTAATCCCGCGTGTCCTCCGGGCGGCCGTACCCGGAATACAAGGCAGCCCTGGTAGTGACCCGCGTGCC
>CAZVRN010000044.1:0-12728 GCA_964629485.1 uncultured Thermodesulfobacteriota bacterium
CATCTTGATCCGCATCATGATCTGCCGAGCGTCAATCATGCTGAAGAACGATTTCGCGCCAAAGAATTTCTTCCTTTTAAGGCGGCGATTGAAAGTGGAGTCGCGGGAGTCATGACGGCGCATGTGAATTTCCCGAAGCTGGACCCCGAGCGGCCCGGGACATTTTCCCATAAAATTTTAACCGGGATTTTGAGAGATGAATTGGGCTTTAACGGTTTGATTTTAACGGATGACCTGGAGATGGGAGCGGTGGTCAAGCATTATCAAATAGGCCCGGCCGCGATTGTTTCGGTAAACGCCGGAGCAGACATTCTCCTGATTTGCCACCGGCGCGAACGGATTCTCGAAGCCAGGAAGGCCCTTTTTGAAGCCCTCCGCGCGGGCCAGATCAGCCGGGAAAGGCTGGAAACTAGTTCAGCCCGCCTGGACAGGGTCTATTCGAATTTACCTGAACCCTCACCCGGACAATGGAAAGAAATATTTCACTGAAAACCAACCGCATTTATTTTTAATACCAAGGGTGGAAATTATGATTTTACTGAAAATACACGAAAGAGATAATGTCGCCGTAGCCTTACGCGGGCTTAAAAAAGGAGAGACCATTTCCCTGCCTTGGGGCGGAGAGATAACCATTCAGGAGGACATCCCGGTCAGTCATAAGGTTTCCCTGATAGATCTTGACCAGGGTCAAACCATTTTAAGGTACGGCCAGCCTATCGGAAAAGCCGTCTCGGCAATCCCCAAAGGAAGCTGGATTCATACTCACAGCCTCAGGCTGCCGGACGAAATGAAATCGGAACCTGAATTGAAATCCGGCCTGGCCGTGCTGGAAGGATACGGGCCTTCCTCGTTTCCCGGATTCACCCGGGCAAAAGGACCGGCCGGAATCAGGAATCACCTTCTGATTCTTCCGACTGTGGCCTGCGCCTGCGGCGTGGTGAGGGCCATTGAGCAGGCCGTGCCAGAAGCGGTCAGTCTGGAACACCGCTATGGCTGCGGACGCGGAGGGCCGGACCACCTGAGGACACTTGCAACCCTGGAAGGTATTGGAACCAACCCGAACGTGGGCGCTGTTTTGTTGATTGGTTTAGGCTGCGAGACTGTAAAGGGTGAAAAAATGGCCGAAAAAATCGCTTCTTCAGGGAGGCCGGTCGAGTATCTGGAAATTCAGAAGTCCGGCGGCTCCCGGCGCACGGCCGCCAGGGGTATCGAACTGGCTCGGGCCATGTTGGGTAGCATTTCTTCCCAGGGAAGGGAACCTCACCCGATCAGTGAAATTACCGTTGGCCTTCAGTGTGGTGGATCCGACGCCCTTTCCGGGGTAACGGCCAATCCAACTGTTGGCCTGGTTTCCGACTGGATCGTCTGGCAGGGCGGTACAGCCATCCTGGCCGAAACAACGGAAATGCTGGGCACGGTTCACCTGCTCCAGGCCCGGGCCGCTGACAAGAAAGTCGCCGAGGACATCAAAACGTTGATTTCCAACCAAGAAAAAATGATCCGGCAACTGCTTGGAGACATGGCTCACCTGGCCATCGCCCCTGGCAATATGGACGGCGGTCTTTCGAGCATCATGGAAAAATCCCTGGGCTGCATTAACAAGGGAGGAAGTTCGCCGATCCAGGAAGTCGTCGAGTATGCGCAGCCGCCTTCACGTAAAGGCCTGGTCATTATGGATACGCCGGGATATGATGTGGAATCCCTGGGAGGACTGATCGCAGGCGGATCACAGCTCATCATCTTCACTACCGGCCGGGGAACTCCGGTCGGGACACCGGTATCAGCCACGATCAAAGTGGGAAGCAATACTGATTTATGGCGGCGCATGGAGGATGATATTGATCTGAACGCCGGACGGGTCGCTGACGGGGAACGTACCCTGGAGGAAATGGGCCGTGAACTTATTGACCTGACCATGGCCGTTCTGGGCGGAAAACTTACCAAGTCAGAGCAAAACCATCAGGAGGTGATCGGCATCTCCATGACATCCATAGCCGGTTAAAAACGGGAAACGGAAATAATCAGGTTTTTTCATTGTTACAGCCACCCTGAATCTTAACCTTCGACAGGCGGATTGATAAAACCTTTCATCTCAAGCCGCCTCTTTTATAATTGGAGATTTATTAAAAGCCGGTAATTTTGTTGGAATCTCGGAAGGCGGCAATGAATTCAGCTAAATGACGAAGTTCTTAAAAAGTCCCGGGTTAGGATAAATTCGGGGGAAAATAAGCACGAGGCTGAATTTGTGGTATAATTCCTAAAAAATAAGGAGGATTGCAAGATGACCATCAGTGATTTTGAGTTTAATGTTAGTACAAATATACGCTTCGGGCCAGGCGAATCTGGCAATATGGGAAATCATGTTAAAGCCTTAGGCGGCAAAAAGGTCTTCATTTCTACCGACAAGGGCATCTCGAACGCACGTTTACTTGATGGCATGATCGCATCGCTGGAAAAGGAAAACATCCCTTATGTTGTCTTTGATGAAGTTGAGGCCAACCCGAGCTTTGAAACCGTGGAAAAAGCTTTTGAAATATTTAAGAGCCAGGAATGCGACCTGCTTATCGGATTCGGCGGCGGCAGCTCTATTGACGCGGCAAAGGCCGTCGGCGTGGCAGCCACAAACCCGGGACCGCTAAAACAAAATTTGGGGAGACCGGTAGCCAAGCCCATCCCCCCGTTAATCGCCGTTCCCACTACAGCGGGCACGGGCAGTGAAGTCACGGTTTTTGCCGTCGTCACGGATACAGAACAGATATATAAAGAAGCCTTTTTCGGACCAAACATTTTGCCCAGACTGGCCATTCTGGACCCGGACCTGATGAAGTCTCTGCCGCCGCAAGTAATCGCAAATACCGGCATGGACGCCTTGACACACGCCATAGAAGCCTATATTTCACTCCGGGCCAACCCTATAACTGACGCTCTGGCCATTGAATCGATCAGAATGATTTCTTCAAATCTTCGTCCCTTTTTCGCTAATGCGAACAATGCGGAGGCAAGAGCCGGTATGCTCCTGGCCAGTACCCTGGCCGGGCTGGCCTTTACCGACGCCTTAACCGGAATCGTTCACGCCATGGCGCATCCCTTGAGCGCTCACTATGGCATACCGCACGGTGCGGCCAATGCGGTTATTCTGCCTCACGCCATGGAATACTGCCGTATTGGGGCTGCGGACAAGTTCTTGAGCATCGCCCAGGCCATGGGTAAGCAAACTGATGATCTCTCGCCCCTGGAAGCCTCCTGGCTGGCCGTTGATGCGGTTGTGGAGCTCATGGAGGATGTTGAAATTCCAGACATCAAAAGCCTGGGGGCAAAGGAAGAGGATATCCCCAAGCTTACTGAAGATTCTCTCAAGGGCTTTTACCTCTTCACGCCAAGAAAATGTGACGCAGATGCAGTGACGAGGATGTTTCAAGCCGCTTTCTCGCAATGAAAAGGCATACATTAATACGGAAAATCGTATATTGACAGACCTTGGCGCCTATGTTAAATTTTTTCATGGTTTAAGGATTAACCGTTTTTTTATTTAGATCAAACTTTAGAAATGACCCTAATTAACCTCAAGCGCAAGACCAAGCCTGAAATTTTATTGTTTTGCTTATAGTGTACAAGTGTAAGCTCACCCTATGCGGAATATAACAGCCAGAGATGGTGATTTTTTTCAATTAGTTAAGCAAATCGCGCTAGTTAGCGCGCATACTAGAAGCTTCCGTTAAAAAAACGGAGGAGATAGAAAGGAGAGTTTAATGGTAACGAAGAAGAGTTTAATGGTTACTGCCGTGCTGGTACTTTTCGCGGCAGTGATATTGATCGCGCCTGCTTGGGGGGCCGGCAAAGCCAAGCCATGGGCAGTTTGGGACTATTCAAAAGAAAAACCGGTCCGGGGCGGTTATTACCGAACTGCCGGAGCCTTGGACGTTGGACTGCTGAACCCGAACCACTGGCCGGTAAATGACTGGCTGGTGATTAATTTTTTCTTTGAAAAACTGCTGATCACAGACGGCAACTACCGGCCTGTGCCTTGGATGATTGAATCCTGGGATTATCCTGACCCGTTGACCTGTATCATGAAATTGAAAAAAGGCATTACCTACCACGATGGAGCAAAGTTCAACGCGGCGGCCCTCAAATACCAGATAGACTATATCAAGGATAAGAGAAACGGCTGCTGGTCCAGGGCCTGGATCGCGCCGGTTAAGAGTATTGAAGTTGTGGATGAGTACACGGTTAAATGGACTTTCAAGAAACAGTGGGCTGCTTTCCTGGGTATTGTTGCCAATGTGCCGGGATACATGATCTCACCCAATATCCTCAAAGAAGATGTCGAGAAGAAAAACAAGATCTCAGACACCAAGCCCGTGGGCACCGGACAATGGATTCTTGAGGATCGAAGCCCCGGTAACTACATCAAGGCCAAACGGAATCCGAACTGGTGGTTTGGTAAATCCATCGGTCACCCGGACATGCCGTACTTTGATGGTCGCATTCAGACAATTATCCCCGACCCCTCGGTACAGCTCGCCAACCTGAGGGCTGGCAAGATTGATACCATGACTCTGAGCAAATCCCAGTACCAGGAAGCCAAGAATGACAAAAATCTTGCTGTTTACGTTTCACCGGTAAACCATGTCCGCGCCATGCGGTTTAATCTGGCCAAAGGGCCTTGCAAAGATATCCGGGTGCGCCAGGCCATCTCTCATGCCATTGACCGCCGTGCCCTAATAGCCGGCACGGAGTTCGGGCTGGGCAGGATAGCGAGCTGCATGTATCCTGAAGATCACTGGGCTCATAACCCCAATTTGAAGCCGGTATCATATGACCTGGAACTGTCTAAAAAACTCCTGGCCGAAGCCGGGTACCCCAATGGCTTGACGGTCAAGGGTTATATGTACAACACACCCATTGCCATGAACTGGACTGAGGCTATCAAGCACATGCTGGCCCAGGTTGGCATCACTTGGCAGGTGGATTCCCTGGATCCGGTGGCGGCATCAGACCGGATGAAGAATCTTGAGTATGATTTTGCCATCGGCGGCTGGACCTGGATTTATGATCCCGATCTGATGGCCACGGGTTTATATGACCCCAATGGCGGGTTCAACTACGGTCGAAGCCATAACGAGAAGGCCATCGCGCTCATCAGGGCGGGCCGCAAAGAGTTGAATCTGGCCAAGCGCCAGAAGATATACTGGGAACTGGAAAAAGTATTATATGACAACTACGAAGACGCCTGGCTGTTCTGGGAAATGTGGCCCTTGGCTTACAGCAAAAATGTCAGGGGCTACAATTACAAGATGGCTGTCAGGCATAAAGAAATCTGGTCCTGGTCACATCCCCTGTGGTTCAAGAACGGAAAACCATAAAAAAAGAAGCCCTGGTTACTTGCAATATTAAAACAGGCTGATTAAAACAAGGCGGTTCGGCGGAACCAAGTTCCCGGAACCGCCTTGTCATTTTAAAGAAAAAATTCAGTATTTATGCGCTCTTAACCCATTGTTAATCCTGTGAATAAATGACCCCTCCAATAGCGCAACACTGCCTCTGCGGCCGCCCGGGCTATTGACACCGGCATATGAATATGAGTAAATCCGTTAAGATATAAAAATTACTTTGCCTATTTAAAGTTCAAAACCGGGCTGCGCCCCGTAAACATGAAAAGCAGAGACTTAATTAAAGACGGAGATATTTATTAAATGAAAAATGCAGAAGTACTTTCCATTCAATCCTGTTTGGGCGAGCGTCCAGTGGATTCTGAAGGATCGCCGGTCGGTGTGGTCCGTATGGAGGTGGAACGCGCTTATACCGGAACCGCCGACCTGCTCATGGAGTATATCAACAGTTCCAGCCCTGAAGCCTGGGAGAAAATCAAGATTAAGATAGATTATATTTTTGACAATCTTAATCTCGCCCTCAATCCTCTCGACAGGGAAACAAATTTTATTAAAGAAATAAACTCGAGGGTGGCCAGAGGGCAAAAACTTCTTTTCAAGCCCAACCTGGTTAATATTCTCAATATTGACTTCCGCACCCACGGACCGGGCATGGGTCACACCGCCTGCACGGAGTGGCCCTTTATCGCCGCCTTGATGCGATGGTTCCACGACAAAGCAGGCATCAGTTATTACTGCATGAGTCTCGGCGAAGCAGCCACCACCATGGCCGCGATGGCCGCCTTGTTTTCAAATGTTCATCCTCAAGGTAAACGGGTGCCTGCTGAAGCCGTCATTGAAGGCAGGGCCGGCGATTTTTACGGCGGCTGGGGGTTCTACTTCGTCCGCAAGTATCTGGCTGAATCCCTTGATCCGGCCAGCGGCGAAGATCCCATGCGCGGTTACGATGAGAGTGTTGCCGGGACATACATCCCGCCGGGACTCGTTTCGGACAAACTGATGGTTTATGATCTCAACCGTATCAGTGACGATCCGACAAAAGGACGGACGGTCAAGGTCCCTGGCGGCGTTAATTTCGACGCGATTACCCTGCACAAGGCCGTCATTGGCGGAGACCCGGATGACCGGGAAGACATCAAGGCCTACCCGGGATGCGTTCTGATCAATGTGCCCAGGCTCAAGATGCACAATATCGCTATTTTCACCAATGTCATTAAAAACCTGGGCATCGGCCTTTACCCCATGCAAGTGGCGAGCCAGGGCAAATGTCAATGGGACTACAGCGTTCCGCATAGAGAAATACCGTGTATGAAGGGCCGCATTCCCCATCAGGTTTGGGAGGCTGAAATAGATTATAAAACCGCCTTGCCCAAAAAGGACGATCAAGGCAATATCATTGCTAAAAAGACCGGCGGCATGCCCGGGACCATGGCCGATATCATCAAGGCGGTCAGCAGTCAGGGTATTTTCATGATGCACGCGGTTGACGCCATTGTGGCCATCAACTTTGAAAACACCGGTGCTGCGCGAGATTCGGAAAGAGATGAGGGCATGGTCTTTGTCGGCCTCGATCCGGTGGCAACCGATCTCCTTTGCGCCCGGTATGTTTTCAGTAACGTCCCCTTAGAGGAAGCGCTTCAGGTTGATTTGGAAGATCGGGCCGGCGGCCGGTTTCCGCAAAAGGTGCCTCTTCCCCGGATTGAAGGGAACAATATCGTCACGGGTGAAGGGTATGACTGCCCCTTATCCCGGGACTTTTCTATTGAATACGCTCAAAAGCGAGGGCTGGGACAAAGAAAGTATTATGTTGTTGGCCGCGACGCCGTAACTGATAGACCCATGGTCTCGCTGGAAGGTCACCTGGGTACAGTTCGAGACGGCCTTTTTGAGGATATCTATACCAAACATTTTTATTACGGCACAGGCACCTTCTGCTGGAGCCTGCAGCGGACCGCCTTTAATTATTTTGAAGCCGCAGGCGCCCTTGAAGGCTATCCTTATAAAGAAAAGTTTTTAAAGGAATTCGATGAAGACGGCGACGGAATTGTCACGTTCGAGGAAATGGGGAAAAAAGGTCTCTGGGGCGCATTGCTTTACTCCGGCGGTTCGGCTTCTTCCCTCATGGGTTCAAGTCCGCTTGGCTTTATAAAAGGTGCCTTTCTATCCTCCATGATCAGTTCCAAATGCTGCAACCCACGGTGGAACCCCGACGGTTACGACATCACGGAGGTTTTTTCCCTCAGCATTACTTGTCAAATCGCCTATGAACTATCCCGGAAGGAGTCCGAAGAACAAGACCCCTTTTTCCCTTCCCTCACTTGGGGCAAGGGGAAATGGCCCAGTCTTAAATTTGCCGGCTGGCTTCAGGTGGGCAGAATAATCTACGGCCCCGAGTTTCCCAAGAAGATTACATCTCTAAACGGCGGCATGTATGGCCAGGCATTCAGCTATGCCGACTTGACGCAAAATCAGGGCCGTTACACCATGGCTGCGGCGGCCGAACCTGGATCAGACGCGGTGCTGCTCTACCTGGACGCGATAGAAAACGGGCAGGCAAAGCCTCTGGATTTTACGGTTTATATTCCGGCCGGTTACGCTGAACTCGATGGAAAGCCTGTTTTTAACGTCAAGGAGACTACAGACCCGAATATACTGTTCACGGCTAGTTTTAACGGAGGCCAAGAGGTTTGGAACGATATAAACGGTTGACCGAAAGACTCATAAATCATTTGGATAGGAGAAAGATTTCATGGAGAAAGTAATTATTACGGCGGCTATCATTGGAGCAGCACCCACTCGGGAACAAAACCCGCACATTCCAATTACGCCGGCCGAGATCGCGGATTCAGCAGTGGAGGCTTTTAATGAAGGGGCCGCTATCGTCCACATCCATGTTCGCAACCCGGAAACCGGAGAATCATCGAACGAGGTTCATCTCTTCGAGGAAGTCTTCGAACGCATCAGAAGCAGATGCAATGTTATCATCAACCTCTCCACCGGGGGGGGCGGCGGGCTTTATATCGGGGCGAACGGTATTGCCATAACAGAATTTCTGCAAAGCGCGGAGCGCAGGGTGGAGCATGTTTTGAAGCTCAGGCCCGAATTGTGTTCCCTGGATATAGGCAGTATGAATTTTGGAGAAGGACTGTTCGTCAATGCGACACCGGTAGTGGACAAAATGGCTGAATACATCAAGGAAGCCGGCGTCAAACCAGAAGTCGAGCTTTTTGATATCGGTCATATCGACATTGCCAAACGCCTTCTTTCTCTGGGACTGCTTGAAACCCCGCCTCACTATCAGCTTTGCATGGGCACTCAGGGCGGCTTGGCGGCCACGCCGAAAAACGCCGTCCACTTTGTTGAAAGCCTTCCGCCTGGAGGCACCTGGTCCATCTTCGGCGTGGGCAGAACCCAGTTTCCCATGGTGGCCATGGGCGCGCTCATGGGCGGACACATCCGGGTCGGTTTTGAAGATAATCTTTATATGAAAAAAGGTGTCCTGGCGAGGAGTAACGCCGAGTTGGTGAAACGTGCCGTGGATATTATTCAAAACTTGAACCAGGAAGTGGCCTCGGTTGATGAGGCAAGAAAGATATTGGGGCTTGGAAAAAAATAATGAAGGAAAGGCTTGGCAAGGCAAAGCTCTCCTTTTCAGCAAGCTGAGAAACACGCCGAATCCGGCCGGGATTCGGCGTGACAGCCTGTCAAAAAAACTTCAAAC
Source organism: uncultured Thermodesulfobacteriota bacterium (assembly GCA_964629485.1). Lineage (GTDB taxonomy): Bacteria > Desulfobacterota > Desulfarculia > Adiutricales > JAFDHD01 > JAFDHD01. The sequence continues at coordinate 9,115 of CAZVRN010000044.1, forward strand.
CTTTGTTTCTTCAGACTCCTTGTCGCGAACTGACTGACCGGGGGTCTTGAAGATCAATCATTATCTAAAACTACCAGCGCATCTACCGCGATAGGCTTTCCATCCAGTATTTTCATGGGGTTGATGTCAATCTCGCGCACTTTATCCTGTTCCATTCCGATTTTTCCAACCGCGATGAGGGTTTCGGCCAAAACATCCCGGTCTACCGGGGGTTGCCCTCGAAAGGCGTCCAAAATCTTTTTAGCGCGAAAGTCTTCCATCATATCCATGGCGTCCCACTTGGTGAGTGGTGCGACACGAAAAGAGACATCTTCCAGGATCTCGGTAAAAATCCCACCTAAACCAAACATCACACAGGGACCAAATTGAGGGTCTCTGGTTAAACCGACAACCAGTTCGCGGTCCCCTTTGACCATTTGCTGCACCAGGACTTCATTAACAGAAGCGTCCTTGCTCGAAACCAATTTTTGGAAGGCTTCGCGGACGTCATTTTCGTCCCTGAGATTTAAGGCTATAAGATTCAGCTCGGTCTTATGGGTCAATTCCTCGCCTGAACCTTTAAGAACCACAGGATAGCCGATCTCGGCCGCGGCCGCGACTGCGTCATCCTCGGTGCTGACCACTTTTTCCTTTGTGACATTGATGCCATATTCCGCCAAAAACTGCTTGGATTCGAACTCGGATAATGTCTTGGCTCCGCGTTTTAATGCCTCTTCGATAATCTTCATTTCTTTTTTTGTCTCCTTTTCAAAATTACGCTGGTGATTCTAAAAAAGCATCTCTATTCGGCCATTAATCTTAAAGCCTCCATGGCCCTTTCCTGAGCCGGGAAAGAGACCGCGCCATGATTTTTTAAGATATCCTTGCCACTACCTGAACCGCCGAGAGACACGCTGAGAGTAGGCTGCCGGTCTCTTCGGTCAGTTTCTTTTTTCTCTCAGATGAAGAGTTCATATTTTGAAAAAATACCTTCCCTTTCATTGCCGCTGTCCGAGAACTTACCAAACCTACACTTACATCTTTTTTAGATCAAACCAATTCGTGCCTTTATACCATTCTTTTATTCCGGTATTTTCACCCCGAAATTCCTACCACAAACAATCCTGAAATTAATGTCTTCGTATCAGGCAGGCCTTTCTGTTAAAAAAAGAAGACCCGGTAATGCGGATCAACCCACTTTAGACCTGCCTTGTCCCTCCGGCCCTTAACAAGCCCTCCTGAGGTCAAAGTCGCCCCAAATATATCATTTTGAGTTTAGATAAGCAACCCCGCTCAAATCTTGTTGGTTTTTTTATTAGAGTTTTGTTAATAATAAGCAAGAGCATCTGGGGCGGGTCAAAGTTCAAGCCTCAATATGTCAAGAGCACGATAAATCAATATCCTTTAGCTATTCAAAGTGATTGAAATTGAAAAGGAGGAAGAGATGGCCGATTTCACCAAGTTATTTTCGACATTCAAGGTAAAGGGGCTCATTCTCAAAAATAGAATTACCATGACCCCGCTTTACCTGGGATACGCCAACCCGGACGGAACGGTCAGCAACCTGATCCTTGAACATTACGCGGAGATGGCGTCTTCCGGAGCAGCGCTCATTGTCGTGGAGAACTCGTCCGTAGACACATCCGGGTCAGGCTCGCCCTTTACCCTGCGTATTGATGACGACCGCTTCATCCCGGGACTGTCTAAACTCGCCCGGGCGATTCATGAGAACGATGCGCTTGCCTTTCTTCAGATTAACCACGCCGGCCGTTATGCCTTTATGCCGGACAAGCTGACGCCTTCGGCATTAAAAATCGGCGACTCTGAAACAAAGGAGATGTCAGCCGCAGATATCGACCACGTCGTTGAATCATTCGCGCACGGAGCCAGAAGGGTGCGGGAGGCCGGCTTCGACGGTGTGGAGATTCACGGCGGAACAGGGTACCTGATCGTCCAGTTTCTCTCTCCGCGAACGAATCATCGGAATGACGAGTACGGAGGAGCACTCGAAAACCGCATGCGCTTCCCTTTGCGTGTGGTAGACGAGGTCATATCGGCCGTTGGTCATGATTTTCCCGTGGGTTACCGTTTTTTAGCAGACGAGGAACTCCCGGACGGGCTTCATGTGGACGAGACCTCTGCCCTGGCCAAGGAACTCGAAAAAAGAGAAGTGGCGTATCTGTCGGTAATGGCCGGGACCTATGATGCGTTTATTTTACCTGAATACATCGAAAAAGAGAAAAAAGAAGCCTACATGGCGCACTATGCCGGTGAAATAAAAAAAGCGGCGCCGCAAACCCCGGTTATCGCGGCCGGCCGGATAAAAAGACCTGAAACGGCCGAAAGGCTCATTGAAGAAGGAACCGCCGACCTCATCGGCCTGGCCCGGGTTCTCCTGGCCGACCCGCTCTGGCCCCAAAAATCAGCCGGTCTTGTTATGGAGCCCATTGTCGATTGTGAGCCCACTTGTTCACTTTGCATGAAACGGATCATGTCCGGCAGACCGGCCTTCTGTTCCCAGTGGGACAAGAAAAGACGTGAGGAATTTTTAAGTAAAATAGGGGAAAAACCCGAGGAAGCCTGAGGATTTAAAAGTAATTATTCTTCTGTGGCAAAAAGCAGCCCCGGCCCCGGTATAAATAAATTAGAGGTGCATAGCTGTGTCAGACCGAAGTTACGGTAAAATATCCTACCACCACACGCAGGTGGGATATACCACCCTGATTTTCCTGGGAATCAGCGTTCTGGTGATATTGTGGGTTTGTGCGAAACAGGACATCGACCTATGGATCCTTTTTGTCTTGCTGGGAGTTTTCCTTGTCGTCGCTATGTTCTTCGCCACGCAAACGATTGAAATAAAGCAGGATCTGCTCCGCGTCAGGCAGGGCGTGGGTCTCGTTCAAAAAAAAATAAGGCTTGATGAAATTAAAACCTGCGAGGCGGTAAGGAATAAATGGTATTACGGGTGGGGTGTTCGCAAGATTCCTCACGGCTGGCTTTACAGCGTCTCAGGGCTGAAAGCAGTTCAAATCATTATGAAAAATGGCAGCCGCATCAGATTTGGTACGGACGAGCCGGAATCGGTATGTCAGGCGATCAGGCGGCTTACCCGGCCGGGTTGAATTATTTCTCCTGTATTGACATTATGAGCAGACAAGACTATATTATGTCAAAATTGATATCATTGGGGGATTCAGATATTGCTCCTTGACTCCTACGAAAGAAAACTCTCTTACCTTCGCCTTTCTGTGACGGATCGGTGCAATTTACGGTGTTGTTACTGTATGCCTCACGGAATGCCCTTCAAACTTGACCACGAGGATATTCTGACCTATGAGGAATTCCTGACCGTGGTACGATCTGCTGTTTCCGAAGGCGTAACCAAGGTTCGTCTTACCGGCGGTGAGCCGCTGGTCCGCAAGGGCCTGGTTCATTTCATCGAGGAGTTATCAGGGCTGCCGAATCCTCCTGAACTCTGCTTAACCACGAACGGCATCCTTCTGGAAGAAATGGCCGCGGCCATACATAAAGCCGGCATAAGCCATGTCAACATCAGTTTAGACTCGCTTGACCCGGAAAACTTTCAGCGCATCACCGGTCATGCCGGTCTGGATTCGGTCTGGCGCGGCGTGGAA
>CAZVRN010000045.1:0-12548 GCA_964629485.1 uncultured Thermodesulfobacteriota bacterium
ACCGTAACCTCGGGTTCGCCTTTCACTATAAGCCGTGTGGTTACATAGGCGCTCACGGCCAAGGCAACCAAAAATATTCCAGCGTAAAAACTGTATCTTACCCAGCGTTTCATCCCATTATGTTTATCAAAAAAAAAGAACGTGTAAAACCTTTTATCGAAATATTGTCTCTCTACGCCTCTCGGGAGCTGGTTTTTAAAAGCCTTAACCTGTCCTTATAAGCCGGTTTGTGGTATGATATCCTCTCAAAGATCTGGATGGATAGTACTCGTGAAAAAAAATTTCAGCATTACCGAAATTAAAAAAATTCTTCAAACATACCAGCCTCCCGAGATCCCCAGGAAAAACGGGTTTCGGCCGGCTTCTGTTTTTATCCCTTTTTATCCGGATCCGAACGGGCTCTCGCTTGTTTTTACCAAGCGTCCGGACCATCTTAAGTCCCACAGCGGACAGATATCATTTCCCGGCGGATCGAGAGAGCCCGAGGACGAGAGTGACCTGGTCACGGCTCTCAGGGAAACCCAGGAAGAAATCGGGGTAAAATCATCCGATGTCGAAGTCTGGGGCAGGCTCAAAGCCGGCCCGAGTCGCTATTCCAGGTACTGGGTGACCCCCTTTGTGGGCCTCATCCCGTTTCCTTACGAATTTAAATTGAGCCGTTACGAAGTGGAACGTCTGATTATCGTCCCCTTGTCACACCTGCTTGATCCGCAAAATTTCTCTGAAGATATGTACTTCCGGGACAACCATTCCTATAAAACCCTGATTTACACCTACGGCCGGGATGTCATCTGGGGACTTACGGCCCGCATTCTCAACAATTTCCTGACCTTGATAAATACCGGCCGGGAACCGTGATTTTTTCCTTAAAGGTGCTCGGAACTGGGTTAAAATTTTTCGCCCTGAAGTTCCGGCCCGCAACCCGGCGAGATCGCGGCACAGTCGGGCAGGCGTGCTCAGGCGTTTAGCTTATCATAAATTTTTTTGACCGCCTCAACCGTAACCGGGGCGTTTTTATAGACCGACCCGCCTGAAAGATCGGCTTCGATCACTTCCTCGTTGTAAGGTATAAATCCCAGGATATCAAAGTCAGGCAGCCCATTCCGGATAAAAGATTCGTCTTTCTCGTTTCTGACCTTGTTGCCGACAACAGCGATATTTTGCAATTTTAAATCATTTGCCAGCCGGCGTACCGCCCGGGCCGTATCCAGAGACCGGCGGCCCGGCTCTACCACGACCAGCAGTCTATTCACCGCGGATGACGTGCCTCTGCCGAGATGTTCGAGTCCTGCTTCCATGTCTATGATGATAACCTCGTCCCTGGCCAGGACCAGGTGCGTAATCAGGTGTTTGAGCAGCACGCTTTCCGGGCAGACGCATCCGCCGCCGCCCTTTTTAACGCCGCCCATGACTAAAAATTTAATGCCTTCAATCTCGCGCGAGATGGCGTCGGGCAGATCATCCACCTTGGGGTTCATCTTGAACATGGCCCCCATGGTCCCCGGCTGAGCCCCGGTGCGTTCGGCGATAAGCTCCCGCATTTCTGAAAGAGGCGTTATTTCCTCGGGTCTTTCAAACCCTAAGGCCAGGCCCAGGTTCGCATCCGGGTCGGCGTCGATCGCCAGAACCTTATGCCCTTCAAGATAAAAAATATGGGCCAAAATGGCGGCCAGGGTCGTCTTCCCCACACCGCCTTTACCGCTGACTGCAATTTTCATTATTAATCTCCCGAAAGCTTGTTATGAGGCCAGCCGCATCAAGCGGTAGACAACCATTCCTGAAAGAACGGCCACGTCCTCAACGGACAAGTAATGATTGATATTTCTATCAAAAAGAATCTTACCCGCCGGTTCAAATTCATCATCCCCTTCCCAGAGAACGAGAGTCAGTGTCACACGGGGAAAGCCTTTGACAGACACGGCCGCGTCTCCCATGCCCGGCACGACCTGGCCATCCAGCTCCTCAGCCGCGGCGATGAGCTTTTGCACGTCGCGACCGAAAACAGAAACCAGCGGCGCTTCGGCGCGCTTGACGAAAGCCGGATAATAAAACTCCCCGGAAGGTATCTCTCGGTAGGTGATATGTTCCTCCGCCGGAGGCGTTCCGTCGGCATTATTCAGGTAATGCAGTATCAGACCTTGTTCCTGTATAGGCACTTCCTGATTCGAACCCGGGATTTGAACTTCACACCCCGGGAAACGGACAATATGAGCACGCCCGATGAAATCCAGGAGGAATGCCTGTTTGTCTGAATCATATGTCACTGCGCTGAAACGGCTTACCTCAGCGGGGTCCTTCTCCCTTAACTCGGCCGCCGCCAGGTTAAAGGCATTAATATAATCATCTTTTCGCGGCAATGAATTTCTCCTCCCAATCCAACAAACCTTTTTCCGCGTACCCGCACGCTTTATTTTATGCTAATATATATGTACGCTTATGTCCATACCCGTGCAGAATCGTTTTTTATAAAGAGGGTTTTTAACATGGGCCGTCGTCCTCATAAAAAGCATGCGGCCAAAGCGGCGTCGAAAAAGATTGAGCCCGGACCGTTGAATTACCAGCCGTTTAAGGCTTTAAAAGGACTTAAAATCGAAAAGGAAAAGAATCCTGAACCGGTGTTCAACCCGGAGGCGGCAGCCCATGAGAGCTCGGATTCCAGCCTCTTTCGCGAGGCCGTGGCCGATGTTATTCCCCTCGGCCGGGAGAAGTCGCGGGTAGCCAGGACCGTCTTCGAAGCCAGGCCCCCGGATCCGGATCCGCTTGAAACGGAAAACCTTGAAGTGCTGGCTGAACTCGAAAACCTGGTCAGCGGACGGGCCCAGTTCGATATCGTAGATACCGATGAGTATATTGAAGGCTATGTTAAGGGTATCCATCCGGTTATTATGGAAAAATTGAAGCGAGGCTTCTTTTCGGTCCAGGCCTATCTTGACCTTCACGGTCTGACTGTCCGGGAGGCGGAGGAAGTCGTCAGGAAGTTTGTCGACGAGGCCATCACCCTGAACTACCGCTGTGTGCTGCTGGTGCACGGCAGGGGAATGAATTCCAGAAACCAAATCCCGGTTCTTAAAAAAAGACTCCGATCTATTTTACTCAAGGGGCCGGTACGTAAAAAAATACTGGCTTTTACATCCGCCCGGCCGCACGATGGCGGCGCCGGAGCCAGCTATGTTCTCTTGCGCACCAGGAACTGATTTTGGCAAGAAACCTTTTAAGAATCAGCAGCTTTGTTGAAATCGCGGAAGTTGACAACGGGTTGAGCTAAAGGACGAAGTTCTTAAGAGGTTTCGATCATATTTCATAAGAAGCGTGTTCTATGCTTGCAGACCCGCTTTTTTCATTGTAGGTTCAAGCTGAATCGATTTTTAGGAGGCGACCATGGGAAAAGAAAAAAAATTCGGATTGATCGGCGGAGGAAATATGGGCGAAGCCCTGGTTAAGGGCCTGATTCAGAGCGGAGAGGCCGGCCCCCGGGAAATCATAGTCTCCGAACCCTTGGCCGCGCGAAGGGATTATCTGAAAAATGAATATCAGGTGGCGGTTGAGGCGGATAATAAGGCGGTGATTCAGGCGGCGCCCGTGATCATCCTGGCTGTAAAACCCCAGGTTATGGCCAAGGTCCTGGATAACATCCGGGCAGAGGTGACCTCGAATCATCTCATCATTTCCATTGCCGCGGGGGTGAAGCTGGAAACCATTCAATCCGCGTTTGGGCCCGGAGTTCCTGTTGTCCGCGCCATGCCGAACACGCCCGCCCTCTCTCTGAGCGGGGCCACGGCCATAGCCCCGGGCAACCATGCCTCAAAAGATGATCTGAAAATGGCCCGGACCCTGTTCGAGGCGGTAGGAATCGTGGTCGAAGTTGAAGAAAAAAGCATGGACGCCGTGACAGCCCTCTCAGGCAGCGGTCCGGCCTATGTGTTTGTTTTCATGGAAGCTTTAACAGACGCCGGGGTTCTTGAAGGCTTGCCCCGCGACCAGGCGTTTCTCTTGGCCTGCCAAACCATTCTTGGTTCAGCCAAACTGGCCCGGGAGGCTGGTGCCAGCCCGGCCCTGCTCAAAGACAAGGTTACTTCACCCGCCGGGACGACCATAGCCGGGTTGATGGTTCTGGAAAAAGGAGGTCTGCGGGGCCTTGTCATGGAAGCAGTCAAAGCGGCCGCCGAGCGCTCGAAAGAGTTGGGGGGATAATACTGGATTACGGCCTGAAGAGTTTCGGTTTTTTTATGGGAACTGGATTAAACCGGATTTAAAGGTTGACTGGACCTCGCAACTTCTTGCTTTGGCCTTAAATCAGGAAAATTTAAATTTTTTTATAACCTTTTCTTGATCTTAAGCGACATAAATAAACAAAGATAACGGGCTGATATATGATAGAATCTGCTCTGATGTTCAAGCTGGCCGTATGCGTTGCGATTGCCGCTGAAAAAAGGAAAAAGCGCTCTGGCAAGGCAGTAATCCCGAAACCTGCTGAATCCGATTTTTCTTGAGGTCATTCGCCGCGAGTTGATGGTTTTACGGAGTGATTATGCAGCGATATCCGTATCAGCCCCTGGTAACGGCGTCAAATCTTCCGGACTTGATGACAGGCCGGTCTCAAGTCGCCCATGCGCGGTAAGAATGGCAGTGAGGACGACTATGAGGTCATCAGCCGTGTCAAAGCTGGTGAGATTGATGAATTTGAGCGTTTAATAGAAAAATACCAGCTCTATGTATTTGCCTTGGTCAGCAAGCATGTGCCGCATGAGAGCGTTGAGGAGGTGGCTCACAAGGTATTTATTCAGGCCTTTAAATCACTGCCAGGTTTTCAGGCCAGAGGTTCTTTTAAACATTGGCTTTCAAAAATCGCCATCCGGTCATGTTATGACTTCTGGCGCAGGCGGTACAGAGGGCGGGAGGTTGTGGTTAGCTCTATCAGCGAAGACCGCCGAAGCTGGTTCGAGGAGGCTTTATCAGCCAGGGCGCTCGAAACTTTTCACAATGAAGCCCGCAGGCAGGAGGCGAAAGAGCTTCTGAACTGGGCTCTTGACAGATTATCACCGGCAAACCGCATGGTTATGAACCTGATTTATTTTGATGGTCTGACGCATAAAGAAGCGGGCGAATTATTGGGCTGGAGCACGGCCAAGGTTAAATTACGCGCCTATCAATCACGAAAACAGCTTCGGGGGCTTATTATTAAACTGTTGGGGAAGAGTGAGGTTTAAAGATGAAAGTTTCTCGGGAACTTATTGATAGGGCGGAAAATTTTTTTGCAACGGTTTATAAACAGAAAGAAACAGTTCAGCCGGGCGTTCAATGGAAAACGGGAGTGATGAGGCAGATCCGCGGGTTTGGCGCCCCGGATACCGGGTGGACCGACTGGACCGGGCTGGAGGGAAAAGTCTGGCGTTTAGCCGCTGTCACGATGCTGGCGGCGTTGGTCATAACCATTTACGTGGCCAGCACCGGCTTTACGCCGTTAAATAAAATTGCAGAGGTTTTCATGAGTTTTCCGTCTGACTTTACTGCCTCGCAAGCGCTCGGTTTTTAGCAAAGAAAGGTCTGATCATGGAAAACACAGCCGGGGGGAGAAGCTGGCGCATATGGGCCGGTCTGCTGGTCTTGTTTTTGTCAGGGCTTCTTATCGGTTTTCTGGCGGGCGGGATCGCTGAAAAAAGATTAACCGCCAGGGCCTTGGACGCCGGTTCGGCGAATAGAACGCGCTTGATCATGAAACGACTTAACTCAATGCTGCATCTGACCGACGAACAGCAGGCAGAGGTGAAAAAAATAGTGATCGAGAGTCAAGCAAAACTGCGAAGGTTGTGGATGTCACAAGCGCCACAGGTGAGTGAAATATTTGAGCACGGCTACACATCCATTCGCAAAATCCTGACCCCGGCTCAGCGAAAAAAGTATGATCAATATATCGAAAAGAAGAAAAAACAGTGGACCCTGATGAAGTCCCGTTATTATAAAAATCAGGAAGGCACAGGGAAATAACCGAATTTCCTTCGAGGAGATTTTCTATGAAAAAATTGAAAATTTGGGGAATACTGGCGGTTATCTTGATTTTGGCCGCAGTCATTATTGTCTGGTTTTTGGATAACAAAGGGGAAGCGTCCAAACAGGAATACAAGATTTCCACCATAAAAAAAGGAAAAATCCTGGCCGTGGTTTCGTCTAATGGCACGGTTAATCCCCTTAATACGGTCAAGGTGGGCAGCCAGGTTTCAGGCTACATCAAAGAGATCCTGGCCGATTTCAATTCAAAAGTTGTAAAAGGCCAGGTTATCGCCCGGATCGACTCCGCTGTTTACGCGGCCCAGGTCGAACAGGCCAGGGCCCAGCTTCTAAAAGCGCGGGCCCAGCTTACGGAAAAAAAGCGCGACATTGAAGCGGCCAAGGCTGGCATCGTAAGCGCTCAGGCCAAGATAGACTCCGCCAGGGCGACACTCAAGCAGGCTAAGCTGCAGTATGAGCGCCTGTCCAATCTGGTGGACAGGAACACGGTGGCTAAGTCTGAATATGACGCGGCCTTGGCCCAGCGCGATAGCGCCGGGGCAGCACTTGAAGTGGCCGAGGCGAGCCTTCAGACCGCCAAGGCCCAATGGGCCAGGGCGGTGGCTCAGGAAAAAGGCATTCGGGCCCTGATTGTTGAAAAGGAAGCTGCTCTCAGGCTCGCTGAAGTGAGGCTGGGCTATTGCACCATCAGGTCTCCTATTACCGGGGACGTTATTTACAGGGCCGTGGATGTGGGCCAATCCGTGGCCGCTTCGCTTCAGTCCCCGGTGCTTTTTCATATTGCTGAAGATTTAACCCGCATGCAGGTTGAAGTGGATGTCAGCGAGGCCGATGTCGGCCTGATCAAGCAGGGCCAGAAGGTTGAATTTACGGTGGATGCCTATCCGGACGATAAATTCAAGGCCAGGGTTCGTCAGATCAGAAATTTTGCGACGGATATTCAAAATGTGGTTACTTACAAGGTAATAGCGGACGTCAGGAATGATTCTCTCAAGCTTCGGCCCGGCATGACAGTAAACGCGAATATCGTGGTGGCTGAAAAGGAAAATGTTCTGAAGATCCCCAATGCCGCGCTCAGGTTTCGTCCCTTGGGAGAGATCAAAGAAGCGAAACCGCAACAGGAAATCCCGATCAGACAAAGGCCTTTTTTCAAGAGAACCGTTAAAGGGCTGGGCATGGATGAACAGCAGGCCGCAGCTTATGAGCAGATCATCAAGAAAGCCGGGGCCAAACTGAAGGGGGCCCTGGCGGAAGCTGCCGACAACAGCGATAAGAGGCAGGCCTGGGCCACTTTTTTTAACCAGGTTACTAACGAACTGGAAAAAATTTTACGGGAAGATCAGGTCAAAAAACTGCGGGCCTATACCAAATACATGGCCAAAAAACGCCGGCAGGAACAGCGAAAAGGCCGGCCGGCCACCGTGTATATTATTGACAAGGACGGTTTGCCAAAGGAATTAAAAATCATGATAGGCGTATCCAATGAAACCGAGACTGAACTTGTCAAGGGAGACCTGAAAGAAGGAGACGGCGTGATTACCGGGATTGCTTTCAACACCGGGAAACAGGGCGGCTCCAAGACCAACTCTCTCCTGCGTATGTTTGGCCGGAGGTAACAGGGAATGGCAGCCCCGCTCATCCAGCTAAAGAACGTCCGAAAAATCTATCCCATGGAAGGAGAGACCGTGCAAGCCCTGAAGGGTGTTGACCTGGAAATCGAAGCCGGGGAGCTCGTGGCGATCATGGGTCCCTCGGGTTCGGGAAAGTCAACCCTGATGCATATCCTGGGCCTTCTCGACAGCCTGACGGACGGGTATTACGCCCTTGAAGGAGAAGATGTTTCCTCCATATCCCGCAACATGCGGGCCGATATAAGAAACCGCCGAATCGGTTTTATCTTTCAGAATTTCAACCTGCTGGCTCGTTCGACCGCCCTGGAAAACGTGGAGCTGCCCATGCTTTACCGGCGGCCCAGTGAACAGAACCGGCGGGAGCAGGCCATGGAAGCCTTAAAACTTGTCGGGCTCGAAGACCGGGCCTTTCATCGGCCAATGCAGCTATCAGGGGGGCAGCAGCAGCGCGTGGCCGTGGCCAGGGCCCTGGTCAACAGGCCAAGCCTTGTCCTGGCTGACGAACCCACGGGAAACCTGGACACCAAAACCGGGCAGGAGATCATAAATCTGCTCGCCTCGCTCCACGAACAGGGCATTACCGTCATCCTGGTTACCCATGACCCCGAGGTGGGCCGGGCCGCCCGGCGGCGGGTGTTTTTTCGGGACGGGCTGCTGGAACGGGAAGAAACGGATTAATCCAAATTGAATGTTCATGAAAGCATCGAGGTCTGAACCGCTATGGATATTTTGATAACAGCATTTCGCCTGGCCGTCAGGGCCTTGTTTGCCTACAAGGTCAGAAGCCTCCTGACCATGCTGGGCATCATTATCGGCATCGGGTCCGTGATCGTGATGTTCAGCATCGGGCGCGGGGCCAACGCCAGCATCCAGAAACAGATCAACGACCTGGGCACCAATATGCTCATGATCTTCTCGGGATCAAGTAAAAAAGGCGGAGTGAGAGCCGGATATGGCACCAAACCCACCCTGACCGTCAAAGACGCCCTGGCCATTGGACGCGAATGTCCCGCCGTGCTGCATTCAAGTTACCTCATCGCCCGAAATATACAGGTCGTGAACGGTAAAACCAACTGGGGCACAAAAGGCTACGGCGTTTCCCCGAATTTCGCCATCGTAAGAAACTGGCCCTTAAAAGAAGGACAATTCATTACCCAGCAGCAGCTTAAATCAGCCGCCAGCGTGGTGGTCCTGGGTTCCTCTGTGGCCGAAAATCTCTTCCAGCCCGGGGAACAGATTCTCGGCCGGCAGGTGCGCATTAAAAACTTCCCTTTCCGCATTATCGGCGTGCTGGCACCCAAGGGACGTACTCCCAACGGCCAGGATCAGGATGACGTCGTTTTTATGCCTTACACTACCCACGTCCGCCGGATTATCGGCCGGAAACTGCCTGGAATCGTACATTACATCGGCGTTTCAGCGCAAACTAAACAGCTCGTGCCCGAGGCCAAGCGTGAAATCGAGGAGCTGCTCCGTCAAAGACACCGCATCCTTCCCGGCCAGGATGACGATTTTACCATCCGCACCCTGGACGAATTTTCCGCCATGGCCGCCAAAACAACTGGCACCATGACCCTGTTGCTTACCGCCGTGGCCGCAGTCAGCCTGATTGTCGGCGGAATCGGAATCATGAATATCATGCTGGTTTCGGTAACGGAACGAACCAGGGAAATCGGCATACGCATGGCCGTGGGAGCCAGGGAAAAAGATGTCCTTATTCAATTCCTGGTCGAATCCATCACCATGAGTTTCACCGGCGGCCTCCTGGGAACGATCCTGGGAATCGTTTCAGCAAAAATGATTTCTGGCATGGCGCAGTGGCCGACCATCATTACCCCGGATTCAATTCTCCTGGCAACCCTCTTTTCTGCGGCGGTCGGGATTTTCTTCGGCTTCTACCCGGCCCGCAAGGCCTCCCGGCTGGATCCGATCGAAGCGCTGAGGTACGAATAAAGGCTTCCGCGATTTCAAAAAATTACTCGTTCTTAAGAGGCCTTGTCCATGAGCTTCACCAGATTCTTGACCATTTGCTGCGTGGTCCTGATTACCGTTTCCTCGGACAGGAAATAACCCGGAGAAGCATCCAGCCTTATCCTGGCGACTTCTTGAGCGGCTTTTTGTATATCCTGAGTGCGGGCGTAGGATTCCAGAATAAGCCTTCGCGTTTCTTCCGCCGCCTTGATGGTTTCCTCGATATACTTGCGGGCGTCCGGGCCGGTCATGGCCCCGTAGTGTCCGGCCAGGTATATTTCCACATCCAGGGCGGCCATTTTTGTCAGGGTGTGCTGGTATTGATCAAAGTTTGAGTTGGCCACGGTAAAAGGAGACCGGCCATACGGGATTCCGCCGGCGTCCGAGGCGAAGAGGGCCTTTTCTTCAGGCGCATAAACCGCGATAGAGCAGGAAGAATGACCGCGCGCGTCAATGACTTCAAGGCTTAAATCGCCCAAGGAGATGGCATCCCCTTCTCCGACCGCCTCTTCAACCTCCAGCCTTTTGAAGTCAAGCAAACCTTGTTCCTCGATTTCCCTGTCAAGCCCATGTGGTGCGGCCAGGGCCCGGTTCATCGTGGTCAGGGTCTCAATGACCTTGGGAGTGTCAAACATCTCCCTGGCGCGTAACGACCCTGTCACCACGGCCCACGGCCATTTTTTCTTGAAATAAGGCATACACCCCACGTGGTCAAAATGAGCGTGGAGGATAATCAATCGCTTTATCAGGTTTTCTTTAACCCCGAGTTTCTTTATCTGCGCCGATACCTCCGGGGCGATATAGGACATCCCGCCTCCCACCAGCGCGTATTCCCTGTCTCCCTGAACGAGATAAACGCATGATTCCGTGCGGCCCAGGAAAAATATCCGATCCGTGATTTTACCCGGTTGAGTGATTCTCATCTGTCAAACCTTTTCTGATATTGTCTGCCCGCAGGCGTTATTTATTTATACTATAAATCGCGCATCAGGGCCAGGACTGAAGCGCAGATCAGTAAATAACCGATGAATACCGCCCAGGTTATCGCTTCTCCCCAGGCGAAAAAAGCCACGATTCCGGCCAGCAAAGGCTCTGACAAAGTGGCCGTGGAGATTCTGCCCGCACCGATATAACGAATGGCATGGTTAAGCGAGGTGTGACCCAGCACCGTGGGAACCAGGGCCATCAGCAGGAAGCAAACCCAGGTGATTTCATTGTATCTGAAGACAGGCAGGCCGAAAAAAGCCAGGCAGGCAAAACCGAAGACGGCGGCCACTGAATAAACCGCCGACACATAAACCATGTTGGGCAGGGTTTGTCTGAGTTTTTTGCCGACCAGCAGGTAAACTGAAAAAAAGAAGGTGGAAAGCACGGCCAGCCCGTCCCCGGCCAGGTTCTCCGGCTTCAGGCTCAGGTCGTTTCCACCAATGAAAACAGCCCCGGCCAAGCCGAGGGTGATGGCCAGAAAGAGATTGACGCTCAAACGTTCCTTAAAAAGCAAGTAGGCGGCCATAGCGGTTATGACCGGGTTCATGGCGAAAAATATGGTGGCGTTGGCCACGGTGGTGCGCTGAACCGCGCCGATGAAGGAGAAAAAATGAGCCGCCAGGACCAGGCCGGACATGACCAGAAGCATAAAGTCCGCCTTGCTCAGGTTTTTAAGCAGAACAAGCCTGCGCCCGGCCAGGGGGATCATAAACAAGGCGGCGATTCCCAGCCGCCACGTCGCGATGGCTATCGGGTGCGCTTCACCCAGCCTGACGATATTTGCGGACTGGCTGGCCGATATCAGCCCTATGATCAGGAAGAGATAAACATTTCTGGGAACAGGCATATGAGTCCCGGGCCTCACTTTTGACCGTCTGGATTCTTTCTGACTTTAGCAAGACAAGGATTAGCCTCAAGTGACGCCCTATCTTTAACATGCTGAGGCGAAATTGCAAAGTGGCGGAATGAAGCTCGCTTAGCCCAAGGTTCGCCGGATTTTATTTTACCCAGCCGGGGAGCCAGGTCGTGAGCGGCGACCAGAAGCTAATAAGCAGAAGATCTATAATCAGGGCCGCTAGAAAAGGCAGTATCTTGCGGCTGATTTCCATAAGCCGGTTTTCGGCGATGGAGCAGGAAACAATTAAACAGATCCCCAGCGGCGGCGTGAGCATGCCGATGGCCAGGTTGACCACCACGATGGCCCCCAGTTGTATCAGGTCAATGCCCAGACGCG
Organism: uncultured Thermodesulfobacteriota bacterium; assembly: GCA_964629485.1. Lineage (GTDB taxonomy): Bacteria > Desulfobacterota > Desulfarculia > Adiutricales > JAFDHD01 > JAFDHD01. The sequence goes on from CAZVRN010000045.1 coordinate 11,830, forward strand.
GGGCCAGGGGAGCGATGACAGGAACCAGCAGAATCAGCGAGGCCGTGGTTTCCACGAAGGTGCCTGCCAGCAGCAGTATCAGGTTGATCGCCAACAGCAGCAGTACCTGGTTTGTGGTGATTGAGAGCAGGTTTGCGGCGATTATGGCCGGGATGTCCTCAACGGCCATCAGCCACGAGAAGATGGAGGCCGAGGCGATGATGAACATGATAACGCTGGAGGTCACTGCCGCGTCTATAAAGAGCCGGGGCAGGTCTTTCAACCTAAGCTGCCGGTAAATAAAAAGACCGACGGCCAGGGCATATATTACGGCCACGGCCGCGGATTCGGTGGCGGTAAATATTCCCCCCAGGATTCCGCCGAGAATGATAACCGGCGCACCCAGGGCCCACAGCGCGGCTATAAAACTTCGGCCGACCTGCCTGAAGGAAAGCCCTGTCGAGCTTCCATACCCGTTTCTGTACGAGATGACCGTTGAGACGGCGATCAGGGACAATCCCATGAGAATCCCGGGCAGAATGCCCGCCGCAAAAAGTTGTCCGATGGAAGCGCCGGTCAGGACCCCGAAAATAATCATGGGAATACTGGGAGGGATAATTACACCGATGGATCCCCCGGCCGCCTGGACAGCCCCGGCAAAACCCCGGTCATATCCTTTCCTGATCATGGCCGGAATCAGGATGCCTCCCACGGCCGCGGTATCTGCGGCGGCGGACCCG
>CAZVRN010000046.1:0-12542 GCA_964629485.1 uncultured Thermodesulfobacteriota bacterium
GAGATATACCGTTTAACCAAGGGAAACGCCATCATCACTACCGAGGTGGGGCAGAACCAGATGTGGGCCGCCCAGTATTATCACTTTACCAAGCCCCGCTCGTTTATCACCTCCGGGGGGCTGGGTTGTATGGGCTTTGGTTTGCCTGCCGCCCTGGGTGCACAGATAGCCCATCCGAAAAAGCTGGTCATAGATATCGCCGGTGATGGCAGCATCCAGATGAATATTCAGGAACTTGCCACCGTGGTTGAGAACAAGCTCCCGATCAAGGTCGCCATCCTGAATAACCAGTATCTAGGCATGGTCAGGCAGGTTCAGGAAATTTTTTATGACAGGCGTTACGTTGCCACCTCATTGACCAGCGCGCCGGATTTCGTGAAATTGTCCGAGGCTTACGGTGTGGTGGGGCTGCGGGCCGAGAAACCCAACGAGGTACGACCGACTCTTCAAGAGGCTTTTAAGATCAAGGGCCCGGTGGTCATGGATTTCCGGGTAGCGTCAGAGGAATGTGTCTATCCCATGGTCCCGGCCGGCGCGCCGATAACAAACATGCTTTTGGCTTAAAAAAATGATGCAGAATGAAAAACGAACAATTTCGGTTCTGGTTGACAATGAGCCCGGGGTCCTCTCTCGGGTGACCGGCCTTTTTTCCGGACGAGGTTTTAACATTGAAAGCTTATCCGTGGGTGAAACCCTGGACCCTACGATTTCCAGGATTACCCTGGTAACTTCGGGGTCACCGCTTATTATCGAGCAGATCATCAAGCAGTTGCGCAAGCTGATTAACGTGATCAAGGTCGTTGATCTGACCGAAACGGAATTTGTTGAACGGGAGATGGTACTTATCAAGGTACGGGCTGAAGCCGCTTCCAGGGCGGAGGTGCTTCGCATCGTAGATATCTTCCGCTGCAAGGTGGTTGATGCCTCCCCGCACTTCTATACCATCGAGGTTACCGGGACTGAGAGTAAAATTAAGGCGATTCTGGATCTCCTGAAACCTTTGGGCATCGAGGAAATCGTCAAAACAGGAAAGATCGCTATCGCCCGAAGCAAAAAATAACGTTTACTGAAACAAGGAGTGTGAAATGGAGATTTATTACGAGAAAGACGCTGATCTGAAAGCCTTAGAAGGAAAAAAAGTAGCCATAATCGGCTTTGGCAGCCAAGGCCATGCCCAGGCCCTGAATTTGCGTGACAGCGGGGTCGAGGTTATCGTAGCCGAGCTTCCGGGCACTGAAAATTATGATCTGGCGAAAAGCTTCGGGTTCGAGCCAACCACGGCTGCAGATGCTTCACAAAAAGGCGACGTGATACAGATCCTGGCCCCGGACGATGCCCAGGCGGCCATATATGAAAATGACATTAAAAAAAATCTGACCGAAGGTAAAACACTGCTTTTCTCACACGGTTTCAATATCCATTTTTATCAGATCATACCGCCTCCGTTTGTGGATGTAATCATGATCGCCCCCAAAGGCCCCGGGCATCTGGTCAGATCGGAATTTGAAAAAGGCGCCGGCGTCCCGTCACTGGTGGCCATTTACCAGGATGCATCCGGCCGGGCCCTTCAAACCGCACTGGCCTACGCCATGGGCATCGGCGCTACCAGGGCCGGGGTAATTGCCACGACCTTCAAGGAGGAGACGGAAACCGACTTGTTTGGCGAGCAGGCCGTGCTCTGCGGCGGCGTGAGCGAACTTGTCAAGGCCGGGTTTGATACACTGGTTGAAGCGGGTTACCAGCCTGAAATCGCTTATTTCGAATGCCTGCATGAACTGAAGCTCATCGTGGACCTCTTTTACCAGGGCGGTATTGATTATATGCGGTACTCTGTGAGCACAACAGCGGAATATGGCGACTACACCAGGGGAAAAAGAATTATTACCCGGGAAACGCGGCGGGAGATGAAAAAAATTCTGGAAGAGATACAATCCGGCGAGTTTGCCAGGGAGTGGATTTTGGAAAATAAATGCGGTCAGCCGGTTTTCAAGGCCGCTCGACGCAGGGAGGCGGAGCATCCTATTAACGAAGTCGGAAAGAAATTGCGAAAGATGATGTCCTGGCTGGACGCCAAGTAGCAAGAGCAAGCCGGGCATATAGGATAACTGGATAATTTTTTACCAGTGAAAAAAGCTGGATTTGACAACAGGCTGCCCGTGGCCCGGGAGGGATGGCCATTTATTCTGATCCCTCTAATAGCGGGCAGCATAATTTTTATTGCCGGATGGAGATGGCCGGCTTACCCGTGCTGGCTGATCGGCCTTTTTATCCTCTGGTTTTTCCGGGACCCGGAACGGAAACCGCCGCCGGATGAAACCGCGGTGCTCTCTCCGGCGGACGGAACCGTCATTGATATCAAAGAAACTGAAGGAAATCCTTTCCCGGGAGCAAAGACACTTAAAATCAGCATCTTCATGTCAATATTCAATGTACATGTTAATAGAGCGCCGCTTTCCGGAATTGTTGAGGAAATAAAATATTTCCCGGGAAAGTTCTTTTCCGCTAATCTGGATAAAGCTTCCCGGGAAAATGAGCATAACCTTATTGTTCTGCGCACCTTAAGGGAGCAAAAAATCGCCGTTGTTCAGATAGCCGGCTTGGTGGCCCGGCGCATTGCCTGCTGGATATCCCCCGGGGAAAAAATCGTTCGCGGTCAGCGTTTTGGCTTGATCCGCTTCGGCTCACGGCTTGAGGTTTATCTTCCGCCCGCCACAGAACTTGTGGTGAAACAGAAAGCAAAGGTTCGCGCAGGAGAGTCCATATTGGGGTATTTGCCATGAAAAAGCGAATAATGGCCAGAGCGAATTTAGACGGGCGGAGAGGTGTTTTCCTCCTTCCCAACCTGCTTACGACATGTAGCCTTTACGCCGGATTCTATTCCATTGTTTCTTCGATAAACGGAAACTTTTTTAATGCGGCTGTCGCTATTATCGTCTCAGGAGTATTCGACTCCCTGGATGGGAGAATCGCCCGTATGACTCGCACTACCAGCCTATTTGGGGTCGAATATGATTCCCTGTCCGACCTGGTTGCCTTTGGAGTAGCCCCGGCCTTGCTGGTTTATTTATGGGCCCTTAAGCCTTTCAACCAACTGGGCTGGGTGGCCTGCTTTCTTTTTCTGACTTGCGGGGCCTTGCGTCTCGCCCGTTTTAACGCGCACGTTACTGACCAGGATACCAACTTCTTTCAAGGTCTTTCCATTCCGGCCGGGGCAGGCATGATCGCGGCTACGGTTTTTCTGTTCGACTATTTAAACATCGGAAGGCCTTTGAAACACTGGACTGTATTTGTGACGGTTATCACCCTGTCATTTTTAATGGTCAGTAATTTCAGATATATCAGCCTTAAGGGTTCTCTGGCTAAAAGAAAGCCGTTTAATACCCTGGTTCTGGCCATACTTGTGCTGGCCCTGATTTCAGTTCAGCCCCAGGTAACGCTTTACACATTAGGACTGATCTATATTATTTCGGGTCCGGCCCTGGCGGTCTTAAGGCCCAAACCACTGCCCGGCGAGAACGAGGTCGAGGTGAAGACCCCTTCCCTGGGTCTTTGACAGACGTGAGGTATCTATCAACGGGGCTGCGGATTGAAGAGGGTATCTAAACGGCTCGATAAAGTAATTGAATGAATTGAGCTGGGGTTAACCTAGGAAATCCCGATGCGGTCTTCCAGCCTGGCTATTTCAGCTTCCAGCTTTTTCCGTTCCTGCTCGCTCAAGCCTTTTTCAGCCAGGCGCCGTCTAAGAGCCAGCAATATCTGGATCTCCCGATGTTCAGAACAACTGTCTGTCATTTTTTTCTTAAGTTAAAACCCCTTCCGAACTTCTTCCTTTAAGAATTCGTATAAAAAAGACCCGTCAATGATCCGGGTCTTGTATAAAACCATTTTTATAAATCGAGGCCTTTTAAGAACTTTATCCTTCAGGCGGATTCATTATCAGGCCGTAACATAACCCCTCGAAATATTGATAATACCCCCAGAGGCTAAATTTTCGTCCTCTGCCTTTCAGCCAAATTGTCAATTCTTAAGAAGTCTCTCGTCCTTTATTAGCAGGAGGAGCAGCTTGTTCCGCAGCTTGAAGGCCCGCTTGCCAAAGGCTTACCGGGGGTAACGGAAAAACCGGCCCTCATCCCCTGATCAATAAAATCTATGTTTACTTTCTCAATCATATCAAGAAGCGCATTATCTATTAAATAAGTAATACCATCATATTCTTTTGTGACGTCCGTGTCTTTAGGCTCATCCAGAGCCAGGGCCAAGGAGGGCCCTCCTCACCCACCCGCGTTGAGGAAAACACGAATTGTCGAGATAGAATTATTGGCTTTAACGTACTCAAGCACCTTCTCATTTGCTTTTGCGCTGACTTCTATCATAATTTCTCCTTTGCTCTAAGGCGATCGAATTTGGTTAGTTCTTAATATAAGACCCCTTTCAGCCTACGTCAAGTCTAAGTCAGTTTTTGCTGTCATTTAAAGAAAATAATTCAGAGTCGGATCATGATGAGGATTCTTGATGTCGGCCGTTTCCTCACTCGGGGGGGGAAATAAACCAGTTTTTTCAGGCAGATAGTTTTAAAATCTGGTGAGCCTTTTTATCAATAAGGTTAAAAAAATCCCGGTCCATCGGTTCCAGGCTGCGAAAAGAGCAGTCCAAAGCGTTTTCAGGGTTAAAATACTGTAGTTTCCAGTCCTTGACTCCAGCCAGTTGTTTGGCCAGAAGTAAAATGTCATCTTCTGTATGCAGGTTCGGCACGACCGTGGTTCTGAGAGTATAGGGAATACCCGAAGACCGAAGCAAGGCCAGGCTTTCTTTGACTTTATTTAAAAACCCCGTTCGTCCGGCGGCTCGCGCATAGGCCATTTCATTCAGCGGTGCCTTAACGTCCATGGCTACATGGTCCAGCAGGCCCTGATCCAGGAGATCAGCCAGAACTTCGGGCCGACTGCCATTAGTATCCAGTTTCACTTTAAAGGAACTGGCCCTGATCTCTCGAATGAGGCCGGCCAGCCCGCGGTTGATGGTAGGTTCTCCGCCTGTAATGACTACCCCGTCGATCCAGCCTTTGAATTTATTCAGCCGCGCTTTCACGTCATCCCACTTTATGCTGGGGAATTTTTCAGGATTAAGGACCAGGCCGTAATTATGGCAAAATGGACAACGGAAATTGCAGCCTGCCAGGAAGATCACCGAGGCTATCTGGCCGGGCCAGTCCAGGAAGGAAGATTCGAGAAATCCTTTTATATTTATGTCCAGATGATTGCCCACAAATCAAATCCTTTTTGCCTTAACCAGCCATTGCGGCTATATGCTTCTCCAGATAGCGGCGCACAGGCAGTTCGTAATGAATGTTCGTGCTGTCGTCCAGGACCAAAATTGGCAGAGCGCCTTTTTCCACGAGGTCCACCAGCTCATGCCAGGCCAGGTGGGCCAGCACCTCGGGATCATCAGGTTTGATCACCTCAATCTTGATTCCGAGCTTCTCAAGGTCAAAAGCCCGTTTAATATTATCACATTTCCCGCAGTTTTCTTTCGTAAACAGTGTCATGATCTATCTCCCCCTACAGATAATGCGTCTCTCTCACCCGACAGCGGTTTCAGCAGGGGCTTCAGACGCGGTTTCAGCGAAAACAGCCTGATTCCTGTAACGGTCTCTGAGTTCTCCGAGCTTGCCTTTATTCCAGGATGACAGTTTGGTAAAGTATCCCGTAATGCGGGTTATGCCTTCCAGGTCCGTCGAGCCGCAGTAAGGGCATTCATCAAGAAGCCCCCTCGCGGTTCGGTAACACTTCCGGCAGCTTGAAAACTCCGGAGAAAAAGCGACCTGGTCATTTTTGGTCCAGCGAAATGTTTTGGTAATAAAATTGGCCAGCGATTCCGGGGAGGGCTGAGCCTCGCCCAGCCAAATATGGGTAATGGCCCCGGCTTCTATAAGCGGATGAAAAAGCCCTTCGAGTTTGATCCGCTCGATAGGATTCATCTCGGCCCCAATATTGAACAAGGTCGAGTTGGTGTAATAGACCTCACCTTTCTCAAGATCGCCTTTGATAACCTCCTTCGTCTGCTCGGGATATTTTTCCAGGTCCAGCTTGGCGAAGCGGTAGGCCGTGCTTTCCGCCGGGGTCTGCTCCAGCACAAAATGCATCCCGTATTTTTCTCTATATTTATCGGCGAGGATCTTCATATAGGCAATAACCTTTAATCCGAAACGGATAGCTTCATCAGATTCATTCAACTGGGCGCCCAGGTGATACTGAACCATCTCGTTGAGGCCGACCATGCCGATGAGGTAGCTGCCGCGATGCATCCTTAAATATCTCTCACCGTCATGGTTCATGCACAGGAGCGAGAGGGGACCCTGTGAATCGGCCTCAAGAAGCTGTTCAATGAAAGCTTTTTTACTGAGATGTCCCCTTACGGCCAGCTCTACCTGCTCGCGGAGAAGAGCCATGAGCTTGGTGTCGTCCCCATTTGCCCTGTAAGCCAGGCGAGGCAGGTTTATAGTTACATTTTGTATGGCTGAATACCGCATCCGCCAGGGAGTCTTGGCGTCCTCAAGGTCGCTCTTCTCCAGCTTGAAAGAAAGACGGCAGCACTCAGAAATTTTGGCCGTGTTGCCTCGATCAAAGACAAAATAAGTATTACCTTTCTCAGACGCAACCTGACAGATCAGGTGCAGGAATGCCTCGTGCCCCTCGGTCTTGAAAAATTTTTCCGTGATGTGCACCAGCGGCTTTGGGAAAAAGAATGGACGCCCCGCCCCGTCTCCCTCAAGGTAGGTTTCAAAGATGGCCCAAATAAAGCGTTGAGCCTCTTTCTCAAAATCGCCGTAAGTCAGATATGGCTTTTCATCCTTGGTGGCCGCGTCTTCATTCTTGACATACTCACCGCCCGGGCCGATGGCTAACACATCAACAAAGTGATCCGGAACCTCCCAGTAAAGGTTAATATCCGAAAAAATGGCCTGGCCGCCTCGCGCCACGGCCTGTTGGGAAAATTCAAAAATAAGCATCTGCGCCAGTTGTTTCACCTGGCGGTCGCTGAGTTCAGTCAGGTAAGGGGCGAAAAACAGGTTGACCGCGTCCCAGCCTATGGCGCCGGCAAAATTAGACTGGAGCGCCGCCGCAAACTTGACCATGTGAGCCAGAAGCACTTCAGCATGTTTGGCCGGTTTGGCCAGGGAGAGGGCGTTCGGCAGGGAAAGACCAAATTTCTTTATATATTCAAGAGATTGGCCGGAGCAATATGGGCGGTCAATAAAACCCAGATCGTGAAGATGGATGTCTCCGGACATATGGGCATCCCCCACCTCCTGGTCAAAAACATCAAGGAAAGCGAATTCCTTCTTGATGTTTTCAGCCAAAGTCAGGTTAGTCGCCTCCGGTCCATGCGGAATGTTGGCGTTTTCCTTGTTTTGCTGCATGATGAGCTGCTTGACATCATGGAAAGGCATCCCCAGCCGGGTATGCATCCGACGTTCCTGCTCCAGACCCATTTCAATGAGCTTGGCATTGACCAGTTCCCTAATCAAAGGCGCCGATACAAATTTAATCTTGGTCTTCCGGATGAACGTTTCAACTTCCCGACCCACTAAATTGGCGGTGTCACGGTCAATCATGGTTTCCCTGAGAAGGGCATCCACTATCCGCTGACGGTCCCAACCCTTGAGAGCATCATCCGAAGACCGTACGAAAACAGCGATATCCGTGGCATCATCCAACTGGAAAGCCGTAGAACCAAATTTTGTTTCTTGAAGACTGGTCATTGAAATACCTCTGCTTATTGGGAAAAAAATTAAAGCCTGTTAAAAATCCCTATATAGTGTCATTTTAAACGTTAACTACTATATATAGTGTATGAATCTAAAATATACCTAGCTTAGAGAAGTTGTCAAGGTAAAAATTGAAAAAAAATTTCCCATATCCGGTCTTTTTCAATAAATCTCATATTAACTCAAATAGTTAATGGTAAAATAACCGTTTGCTAAAACTGACTCCAACCGGCTTTGGTTGACCCCCCTTGGGCCGGAACTGTCTATTTTGTAAATCAAGCGAGTTTCCTTGCCTTTTTAAAGGTCATGTCCTATATTTATTTTTATGATAAAGAAAGACCTCTTAAGAACGAGTATTTTTGTTGAAATCGCGGAAGGTGTAAATTTAACCTTTCGAGGAATTAAATTCGAGCCTGACAATGAGTTCGGCTAAAGGACGAAGTTCTTAAGAGGTCTTAAAGAAGAGAATATTCGGGGTCCCTACATGCTTATATCGTTGAAAAAGACGCTGGTCCTTCTGGTATTCATGCCGTTGTTTCTCTTTGCTAATCCGGTTCAAGGAGTTGAGTCAGTGCAGTATAATTTAACAAATGGTTTGGATGTCATTTTAATTGAAAATCACCGCGCGCCGGTTACTTCCATGCTGGTATGGGTTAAAGTGGGCAGCGCCCAGGAAAGGCCGAACGAATTTGGATTGGCCCACCTGATGGAGCACATGCTTTTTAAAGGAACCCATACCAGGGGACCGGGTGTTATCGCCCAGGAAGTTGAAGCCGCCGGGGGCCGCATAAATGCTTACACTTCTTTTGACCAGACGGTTTATTATATCGATATCGCCAGTCGTTTCACGGACCGCGCTTTAGCTATCCTGGCTGACATGATTTACAACCCCGCGCTGGACCCATTGGAGTTTAAGAGAGAAAAAGAGGTTGTAATAGAGGAAATAAACCGCAGCCAGGACATTCCCTCCAGAAGACTGACCAATGCTGTTTTTTCCAAAGCCTACCAGGTTCACCCCTATGGCCGGCCTATCATCGGCTTTCCTGAAACAGTGCGCGCTATATCGCGTGAAACAGCCGTCAAGTTCCACCGGCGCTGGTATCATCCCCGGAATATGGTTCTGGTGGTGGCCGGGGATTTTAAAACAGAAGAAATCAAGGACAAGATCGAAAAAAATTTCGGACAAACACCGGCCGGAAAGGCTGATGCCGTGAAACTTCCGGTTGAACCGCCTCAGGAAAGCGCCAGAGCGGTGGTTCTGCGCGATGACGTAAAAGAAGCCCGTTTGGATTTGGCATTTCATATTCCCGGCATGGCGGATGATGAAACCAAGGCTTTGGATCTTTTAGCCGTGATCCTGGGCCAGGGGCGAACCGCCCGGCTGTATCAGGAGGTTCAAAGAAAGAAGGAGCTTATCCATGAAGTATATGCCGCCGCCTATACCCCCAAGGATCCCGGATTATTTTTTATAGGCGCCTCCCTTTCTCCAGATAAGATTTTACCAGGTTTAAAGGCCATCCTCGATGAGGTTCTTTCTCTGTCACGCCTTGAGGTCAAACCCGAGGAACTGGCCCGGGCCAAACTCAAGATCAAGGCGGACTTTATTGACGAGAGGGGAACCATGAGCGGAGAGGCCAGGACGGCGGCCAGCTTTGAGGCGATGCTGGGGGACTTTCAGGAGAAAGACCGCTACTTAACTGAGATTGAGAAGGTTACGTTGGCCGATTTGAGAAACGTGGCGCAAAAATATCTGAAGCCGGAAAATTTGAGCGTGGGCGTGATCTTGCCCGAAGGCGTCTCAAAGGATGTTGATGAAGCCCGAATCCTTAAGGCCGTGGATGAAACTCGTTCTTTAATCCGGAAAAATGAAGTGCAGAAATACACCCTTGAAAACGGAGCCACCCTGCTGGTCAAGGCTGACCATTCCCTGCCCCAGGTCGCAATCCGAATCGCCTTTTTAGGCGGATTGCGCTTTGAACCCCCTTCCTTACACGGGCTCAATAATTTCCTGGCCGAGGTCTGGGACAAGGGGACAAAACGCCTTTCAGCAGAAGAACTGGCCAGGGCCGTGGAGGACATGGCCGGGAGTATTTCCGCCTTTTCAGGCCGAAATTCCTTTGGACTCGAAGCGGAATTTCTGAGCCAGTTCCTGGATCCGGGCTTGAATCTTGTCACTGAAGTTCTGACCGATCCGGCATTCAGGCCTGATGAAGTCGAAAAGGCCCGTTCAAACATCCTGGCCGCCATCAAGCGCCAGTCGGATCAATTGACTTTTCGGACCTTCCGCCTCTTCAGCAAGACGATCTATGGCCAGCACCCTTATGCCGCCAATATCCTTGGTACGCCTGAATCGGTCAAGCTCATATCCGCGGACGAGATCAAGGATTTCTATGAAAAATGGGCCGTACCGACCAATATGGTCATAACCGTGGTCGGAGATGTGGATCCGGATCACCTTAAAAATCGCCTCGAAACCCTGCTGGGCAAGTGGAAGGAAAATTCCAAGTTCATCCCGCCTGAAATCGGTCCGCCCGAACCTTTAAAAAATATAAAGACGGCGCGCGAGGAAATTCAGCGGGCTCAAGCGCATCTGTTCCTGGGATTCCTTACGCCCGGCCTGAGCAGCGATGATCGTTATTCTCTGGAAGTGTTGGATCGAATTCTTTCCGGTCAGGGAGGCCGCTTATTTATTGAACTCAGGGACAAACAAAGCCTGGCCTACACGGTCAGTTCAGTATACCGCCCCGGCCTTGGAACTGGCACTTTTGGATTTTATATCGCCTTCGCCCCTTCCAAGTATGACCAGGTCAAGGCCGGCCTGACAAAAATTATTACCGATCTGAACGAGAAACCCATCAGCGCCGAAGAACTCAACCGGGCCAAAGAGAATATCCTGGGCACCTATGAAATCGGCCTGCAAAAAAACAGTCAGTTGGCTATGGATATCGCCTTGAATGAGCTTTATGACCTTGGGTATGATTACCGCTATCGCTATATTGAAGGCATAAGCGCCGTGACTGTCAAATCCGTTCTGAACGTAACGCGCCGTTATTTAAACCTGAAAAAAGCCGCTGTGGTTACGGTCGGGCCGGTGGATGAATGGAGGCCGTCTGTGCCTTAAAGATCAGGCTTTCGGGCGACCCGAAGGCCTTTTTCAGCTCTGGCCGAGGCTTAACCGCGGGCGGGTTTCAAACGTCCTCGATTATCCAGCTCGTAATACTCGTTATTCCAGCAGGCATGATATCCGCCTGCGCGAAGGGCCTCAGCGAGATCCGCCTCGGTCTCGATAGGGGCGGGAAACAGTGTGTAAGCACGGCCGAGGACAATGAGGCCATGCGCGTCTGATCCTCCTGTCCCGTTGATGCCCAGGCGGGCGGCAGCCTTGGCGGCCCTTTGATTCTCTTCGGAAGACGCACTGCCGTTAATCACTTCCAGGGCCATGAGACCCAGCAGGTCCAAGACCCGATCACCCACGCATGTTCCGAGCATATCTTTTTGAAACGGGTGAGCCGGAACAGCAACGCCTCCGCGGTGCTGCACCCAATCTATGGCTCTTTGCATCGGGAGCTTTGGGGGAAGATCGCCTTTGCCTGCCTTTACCCCATAAATCAGCAGGTGTCCCTCGGCAGCGTTATATTCCAGGCCCCGAAATATAGGAAAACCGGTTTCACGGGAAATATCAACAAACGGCTCGCTTAGGGCGTAGGAATTATGTTCGGTTACGCAAACAGCGTCCAGGCCCACTTCTATGGACCGGGCGACCAGTTCGTGAGGTTTGATAAAAGAATCGCCGCCTAAAGAGGTATGAACATGAAGGTCTATTTTAAACATCGCGCACCCGGGAAGGCATACTACTTAAAAACAGGTAATTTGGCAAGTCCAAGCGTCATGGAGTGTAGCTAGTACATAATGTGTCCGGTGTAAAGCTCATTAAGTGTCCGATTTTGCGATAGGCAAAGAAAGGCCTGTGTAATCTCCCGCGAACAGCCCGGCCAGACAACAAACGGGCGGGAAAGATATTGACTCTCTATGCGAGTTCTGGTTGGATAATAATGTTTTTAAAATATAAACCGCCAGATCGGAAAAGTTCAAACTAATAAGGAGGATTACCATGGGCAAGATGATTTCAGAGCCAATAAAAATTAAAAACATGGAGCTGAAAAACCGGATTGGTTTTGCACCTATGCTCAATATGCCTGATGTTTTAACGACTTTTACCATCACCGACAACACTGTTAAATGGTTTGAAGCTAGGGCCAAAGGTGGCGCCGGGCTTATCATGACCGGCACCTTGGCGCCGATGTTGTTGAATCTGCCCGGCGCCCTGGATCGTGTTGCCCAAATCGCGGAAATGGTTCATTCATACGGGGCTAAATTGGGAATTCAAACCGGCGGCGGCGGACCGATGCTCGGGGTGGGACCTTCGGGCATGCCGTATCCTGACCGGCTTTATCCCAAGCAGTCCATATATGAAATTATGACCGGAAAACTGTCGCCATTCCCGGGTATTGAAACCGTGACTGAATTAACGGTTGATGATATCAAGAAAAACATAAATGAATTTGGCGAGATCGCGGGAAAACTGAAAGATGCCGGGGTGGATTGCGTGGAACTGCACTGCGCCCACGGCGGAGCCACCCTTTACTGCTCCTTTATCTCTCCGTTTTATAACAGACGGAAGGATGATTACGGCGGCAACTGGGAAAACAGGCTTAGGTTCCCGGTCGAGACGATCAAGGCCATGAGAAAAACAGTGGGGCCTGATTTTCCCCTG
>CAZVRN010000047.1:0-12499 GCA_964629485.1 uncultured Thermodesulfobacteriota bacterium
ACCTATTTTGTTACTAGCACGGTCACCGGCTGGCTGGCCTTGTTGCTTATTCATAAGGAATGGGAATATAGCTCTGCACGATATGTAATTCTGGGTAAATCACTTGGGGCGCACATTGAATTCCCAGGATAAACCTCTTGCGGCTTCGCCGCCCAGACAACAAAGTTGTCTGGGCCACCCGCCATGGTTTGCTCTCCGTTGAAATTATTGCATAGAGGTCTGAATTGAGGCAGAGCCTCAAGGCATTACACCGCCCCAGGGCAGAGCCCTGGAACGAGTAAAAAACCTCCCCTTTTTTTAAAATTGAGGGGGATTTTTAATAATGTGGCTATGACCTTGATTATGAATGTAATTTTAAAATCCTCCCCACCCCTCCTTTACAAAAGGAGGGAGAAGATAAGGGGGGATGGTGTTATGGCGATGGGGTTATGGCAGGGTTCAAACAACCGCGTAATCAACTTCCCCCTTTTTTAAAGGGAGATTGAGAGGGATTTTTTCCTTTCAGTCCGGGGCTCAGCGGAATGTGCTTGGCTGTCAGGTAACCCCTGGTTATTTTCCCGCTCGTTCCGGGGCTCTGCCCTGGAATGAGCAGATCGATTCGAGGCTCTGCCTCGCTTCCTTTGAAATGCGTCTCAACTTGCTTTTTACTTAATTGAGGTTTCGATTCTGTATAATCCAAACATGGGTTACACTTTAACCCACGGACATAGGTTAATTTGTGACCTATGTTAGCAAGTTGTACCCTAAAAGCCTCCCCTTTTTTTAAAGGGAAATTGAGAGGGATTTTAAAGGAACTCCGCCTTTCCCCGGGGCTTTTTTTCATCCATTGCCAGTCATAAAATCCAGTCCAATCATTCTTCCGGCCGTTTAACATTGCCGCTTCCTTTGAAATGCGTTATATAAACCACAGTATTTTAAACACGATGGGGGAATATATTGAGCTCAGTCAACATCCTGCATACGGAATGGTCCCGCGGTTGGGGCGGACAGGAAATACGCATACTGGCCGACTGCGAAGGCTTTCTCAAAAAAGGCTACCGGGTCACCCTGGCCTGCAAACCGGGCAGTCCCATTTTCAAGGCCGCCCGGTCAAGGGGCATCCCCGCGGTGACGTTTCCTTTCCTGGCCCCGCTCGATGTCAAGACGATCTTCCCAATAGCCCGCTACTTGAGACGAAACCGGGTGGACCTGGTGCAAACACACAGCTCCATTGACAGTTGGACCGCCTCCATTGCCGCCCGCCTGGCCGGAGTGCCTGTCATCCGAAGCCGGCATGTATCGGCTGAGATTAAAGATTCGTTTTTTTCAAAACTGCTTTACATGAAACTGGCGCACCGGGTCATAACCAGCGGCCAGGCCATCAAAGACCGGATGGTCAAGGTAAACGGGTACAACCCGGACAAAATTATATCCATCCCCACCGGCGTGGATGCGAGCCGTTTTCGGCCCGGACTGGACCCAAGGCCGGTCCGCGAGGAATTCAATTTATCCCCTAGTGATTATGTTGTTGGAATCATTGCCATTATGCGTGGCTGGAAAGGGCACGAGTTTTTGTTTGAAGCTGTGAAGCTCCTGGGGGATGAAATCCCCAATCTCAAGGTGCTGGTTGTCGGGGACGGTCCCTCCCGCGGGTACGTGGAAGGACATGTGCGGCGGCTTAATTTAATGGAAAAGGTGATCTTTACCGGCTTTCGCGAGGATACGCCCCAGCTTCTGACGGCCATGAATCAGTTTGTACTTCCTTCCATCAATAACGAAGGCCTCCCTCAGGTTATTTTACAGGCAATGATGGTCGGGACTCCGGTGGTTGCTTCTGCCCTTGGAGGTATTACTGAAGCTGTTGAAGATCATCGCACCGGTCTTCTTGCGCCTTTAAAAGACCCTCCAGCCCTCAAGGAAGCGATTCTGGCCAATTACCGCCATCCGGACAAAGCAGAAGCCATGGCCCGGGCAGCCCGGACCAAGGCCCTCCGCCTCTGGACCCTTGAAGCGATGATTGAGAAAACCGAAGAAGTTTACCTGGACCTGCTTGGCCGCGGCTGACTCTCCCTCTTTTTTGACCTTGTTTCACCCCCGGCCGGAAGGATGGATTTAGCGGGACAAAATAAGGCTGTCTCGACAACCAGCGGTTTTATCAGTGCTTTTTTTAACAAGGCCCTCTCCTTTAAGCATCTTGATAGTTTTTTCTTTGTGTGATAGATTTCAAACAGGATATTGGTTGTTTTTGAAGCCGTTGGGTGAGGTTAATCAGCAGGTCGGGTTTTTAACATTTGATATTCGGGAGATCCGGGTGTTCCCGGGCGCCGGGTGTTATAACTCGACTGAAAAGAGGCGGTTACCGGGGCTATATCTTAGAGGAGTAAGATGCATGAGCGAAGAAGAAGAAAAAGGTTTTGTTATTAAAGACCGGCGGCGCTTGAAGGAAGAAGACGAGTCCGCCGGGAAGGATGAACCCAAAGCACGGGTTGAACAGAAGCCTGAACCTGAACCGCAGAAAACTGCCCGCGCAGAACCTGCCGGTCAGACGCAGGCAGGACAGACCGGCCCTTTGCCGGAGGTCACGTTTTCCACGTTCGTTTTTTCGCTGAGCACATCCGCCTTGCTGCATCTGGGGGAGATCCCCGACCCTAACACCAATCAAATCAACAAAAATTTGAGTTTGGCCAAACAGACCATAGATATCCTTGGGATGCTGCAGGAAAAAACAAAGGGAAACCTGGAAGATGATGAGGCTAACCTGCTTCAAAATCTTCTTTATGAGCTCAGGATGAAATATGTGACCGCGACGAAATAACAATCAGTGTTATGATATGAAATGAAGGAGTAAAAAAACAATGGAAACGAAAAGATTGTTAAAGATATATCCCTGCCGGCGCCGCGTAATGCAGGCCCTGGTGGTGACTGTCCTGTTCGCCTGCGCTTTTTCCCTGACTTTTAGGCCCTCTTATGCCCAGGCCGTCGAATCAACACCGATGATCCCCGCCTCTTTTTCAAAATTGGCCGAGAAAGTCTCCCCCGCCGTGGTGAACATTTCCACGGTCAGGGTCGTGAAAGACAGCGGCGGTTTTTTTGCCTACCAGACCCCGCCTCACCCCCGCGGTCCTGAAGAATTTCAAGACCCTTTCGAGTTTTTTAAAAGATTTTTCGGGCCTCAGTTTCCGCCAAGGGAGCGAAAAGAGCGATCCCTGGGGTCTGGTTTTATAATTGATCCGGGTGGTTTCATCCTTACCAATAATCACGTTGTTGAGAACGCGCAAAAAATCGTTGTTCTGCTTTCCAGCGGGGAAAAGTATAAAGGTAAAGTTATCGGCCGCGACCCCAAGACCGACATCGCCTTGGTCAAGATCGACGCCGGGAAGGCCCTGCCTTTTGTCAAGCTGGGCGATTCGGATAAACTAAAGGTCGGCGACTGGGTGGTGGCTATTGGAAACCCGTTTGGCCTTGACCATACCGTGACCGCCGGGATCATCAGCGCCAAGGGGCGTGTAATCGGGGCCGGCCCTTATGATAATTTTTTACAAACCGACGCTTCAATCAACCCCGGCAACTCCGGTGGTCCGCTTATAAACCTGAATGCGGAAGTTATCGGTATCAATACCGCCATCACCGCCACCGGCCAGGGGATCGGTTTTGCCATTCCCTCGAACCTGGCTAAGGAAATCGTCGGCCAGCTCAGGAAAACGGGAAGGGTTATCCGCGGCTGGCTGGGAGTTGTCATCCAGCCGATCACGCCGGAGCTGGCCAAGTCGTTCAAACTTAAAGAACAGACCGGCGCCTTGGTCGCGGATGTGGACCCGCATGGTCCGGCTAAAAAGGCCGGAATCAAACGCGGCGATATCATTGTTGCTTTTAACGGCAAAAAGATAAAAAAATGGTCAGACCTGCCCCCCCTGGTGGCCGCCTCGCCGGTGGGCAGCCAAGCCGTTGTCGAGTTCATTCGCAACGGCAAGATCAAAACCGTTTGGGTCAAGCTTGCCGAACTCAAGGAAGAAAAGATCGCCGGCAGAGCGCCGGTTAGAAAAGAATTCCTTGGTTTGGTCGTTCAGGAGCTCACACCCGAACTCGCCCGTCAGTTCGGTGCGGATCAAGAGCATGGCGTAATTATAACCGGCATAGACCAGAACAGCGTGGCCGCTGACGCCGGACTCAGGCCGGGGGACATTATCCTGGAAATCAATCGGCAGCCCATAACCAGCATGGATAGTTACAACCGGGCCATCCGCAAGATCAACAAGGGTGACATTGTCCTTTTTTTAGTTAAGCGCGGGCAGACGACCCTGTTTTATACCATGCAGGTCGAATAACCCAGTATAAGAATTTCCGCCCCTATGTAAGGGGCGGAAATTCGGGAACAACCGCAAGATGACTTCACCAAGTCTCAGCCTTTCGGCGCCGGCCAAGTTAAACCTTTACCTGGCCGTGGTCGGACGCCGGAAGGACGGTTACCATCTGCTTGAGACCTTGATGGTCAAACTGGACCTGGCTGACAGGCTTGAGCTGGCCATTGGAGGCAAGGGAATTCGCCTGGATGTTCAGGGCGCTGATCTGCCGGCCGGGGATGACAATCTGGCTGTTCAAGCCGCAAAGATTTTTTTTCAGGCCTCGGGTTTAGAGCCAGGGGCTGAAATAATCCTTAAAAAAAATATCCCTGTGGCTGCCGGTCTGGGCGGAGGCAGTTCGGATGCGGCCGCGGTCTTGGGGGGGTTGAACACGCTGCACGGGTCGCCGTTGACCCGGGAGCAGCTTTTTGGTCTGGGGTTAAAATTAGGGGCCGATGTGCCGTTTTTCCTTTATCCGGAAACTACGGCCGTGGCCCGGGGTATCGGGGACCAGCTTTCACCCGGGGCGGTCATGCCCAAGCCCTGTTATTTTCTGCTGGTCAACCCTGGCTGGCCTCTGTCTACGGCCTGGGTTTACGAAAATTATAAATTAAAGTTGACATCTAACCCTAAAGGGCTTATATATTCTCACTTGAACGAGGGCTCTTTTAACATTTGTCGGGTTCTGCATAACGATTTGGAATCGGTTGTTATTCCAAGGTACCCGGAAGTAAGAACCCTGAAGGATTACCTGCTGGCCGAAGGAGCGATCGGGGCCTTGATGACCGGCAGCGGACCGACGGTATTCGGGGTTTTTACCCGAAGGAAAGAAGCGGAACGAGCCCGGATTAGACTGAATGAGCTGGATAGAGGGAAATGGGTCATCAGGTTGGCCCGGAACCTGTGCTCGCCCCAGTTTTAAAATCGCATGAAGCAGCTTAAAGGCTGCCTGCGTTAAAGATTGTATATGCACATCTTACGCGTTCTGTTCATGAGAAGGAATGGCCATGAGCTGTGAAGCCTTTCACTGGGGTGTCGTCAAGTGGTAAGACACAGGTCTTTGGAACCTGCATTCGGAGGTTCGAATCCTCCCACCCCAGCCAAAAAATAAAACTGCGATTGATCTGAACTAACTTATGAATAATCATCTGATTCTCTTTACCGGTCGTTCTAATCCGTCTTTGGCCAAGGCCATCTGTGATTATTTATCTTTACCGCTTGGATTGGCCCATGTGCGCCGGTTTTCCGATGGGGAAATTCTGGTGGAACTGGGCGAAAATGTTCGCGGTCGAGATGTTTTTGCAATCCAGTCCACCTGTTCGCCGGTCAATGACAACATTATGGAACTCCTTCTTCTCATTGATGCCTTAAAGCGGGCTTCGGCCCGCCGCATCACCGCGGTTTTGCCTTATTACGGTTACGCCCGGCAAGACCGAAAAGTGGCGCCGCGTGTGCCTATCAGCGCCAAGCTGATGGCTGATCTTATTACCGTGGCCGGGGCCAAGCGGGTTTTATCCATGGACCTTCACGTCGGACAGATTCAAGGCTTTTTCGATATACCCGTGGATCATCTTTTCGCCGCGCCGGTGCTCCTGGATTTTATCAGGAAACAGCAATTCGAAAATATGGTTATAGTCTCGCCCGATGCAGGCGGGGTGGAAAGAGCCAGGGCCTATGCCAAGCGCCTGGAATGTTCGCTGGCCATCATTGATAAACGCCGGGTCGGGGTAAACGAAGTCGAAAGCATGACTCTGGTCGGCAATGTCGAAGGGAAAACCGCCATTTTAGTGGATGACATGGTTGATACCGCCGGGACCATGGTCAAAGCCGTGGAAGCTATCGCCGCCCAGGGGGCTAAATCTGTCATTGCGCTGGCCACTCACCCCGTCCTGTCCGGATCAGCCCTCGAAAGGATAGAGCAATCCCGCTTGGAATATTTAGTAATCACAGATACCATCCCTCTCTCTGAAAAAGCTCAAAAAAGCCCCAAGATTAAAATGGTATCCGTGGCCCCCCTGCTTGGAGAAGCTATTCGCCGCATTCATCAGGAGGACTCGGTCAGTTCTCTTTTTGTTTGATTTTTATTTCGCTACCAAAAGCAGGGTCTCATTTCGGAGGAAACAAAAAAATGAAAACCAGTATAACGATTAACGCGACGCCCCGCGAGCCTGGGAAAAAAGGGAAAAATCGGCAACTACGCCGTCAGGGACTTGTTCCCGGAATATTTTACGGCCCCCGCCGGGAACCTCAGCCCATTACCCTCAAGGCTTCCGAAATTAAAAAAATAATTTCTTTCATCCAGGAGGGCGGACTTCTGGTTAAGCTCCTTATTCAAGATAACGGCTCTTCTTTTGAATCCGTGACCATGATCAAGGACCATCAAATTGACCCGGTGCGCAGAGATATATTACACGTTGACTTCTACGAAGTTGATCTTGAGAAGCCGCTTCAGGTCGAAGTGGCCATTAACCTGGTCGGAGCGCCGATCGGGGTGGAACAAGGTGGACTCTTGCAGCAGGTTCAGCGAACCTTGATGATTTCCGCCTTGCCGAGCGAAATACCCGATCAAATCGAAGTGGATGTGAGCCATCTGGAAAACGGACACTCTCTGCATGTCAGGGACATTCAGCTTCCCGCCGGGATAGAACTTTTTACTGATCTTGATACCACAATAGCAGTCGTGGCCTCTCCAAAGGGTTTGGCTGAGGAAGTCGAAATCGAGGAGGAAATGGCCGAGGAAGGGGAAGAAGTGAGTGAGGAAAAAGCAGACACTGTTCCCGAAGGTGAATCCGCCGCAGATGATTCAGAATCGGGAAGCTGATAAACCGGGTCATTACCCAGGGGAAGGTCAGTGCGGCTGGTGATCGGCCTGGGCAACCCCGGCCGGGCGTATCTTAATACCCGTCACAATCTCGGCTTCAGGGCTGTCGAATATCTGGCCGAACGGCACGGTATCAGGTTAACTCAAAAAAAACACCAGAGCCTCCTCGGTCACGGTCAGGTAGCCGGCGTCAAGGTTATCCTTGCTCAGCCACAAACTTACATGAATTTAAGCGGCCAGGCCGTTCGGCAACTGGTCGATTATTTTGACCTCTCTTTAGCCGATATCCTCGTGCTGCATGATGACCTGGATATTGAACCCGGGGTCATAAAAGTTGTTGCCCGCGGCGGAGCGGGTGGTCATAAAGGGGTTGCTTCCATAATAGAGCACCTTAAGAATAATGAATTTTCTCGGATAAGAATCGGCATTGGCCGACCGGATGACAATATGACCGCGGAAAATTTTGTGCTGAGCCGGTTTAAGCCCGAGGAAGAGGCGATTATTGAAAACGCGGTAAAGAATGCTGTGGCAGCTGCTGAAATGTTTCTTCAAAAAGGAGTAACCGAAGCTCAAGAGCGTTTTAACCGCAAGAATTCTAATGAGGAGGTAGTAGTTTAATGAACCAGTTAGTGGATTACACAGTATTAGCTCCATTCCTTGGAATTTTTGGGCTGATTGTGGCTTTCCTGATTTATCTTTACGTAAAGAGACAGCCTAACGGGAACGAGACCATGCAAGAACTGGAAAAGATGATCCACGAAGGGGCCATGTCCTTCCTGAAAAAGGAATACTCTTATTTGGCCATTTTTATCGTCATCGTCTTTATCCTGCTGGCCTTGTTCGTAGACTACCGGACCGCGATAGCCTTCGTAACGGGAGCGATATGTTCAATTATTGCCGGCCTGATGGGAATGACCGCCGCTACCCGGGGTAATTCCCGGACTGCGGAGGCAGCCAATAAAAAGGGCCAGGCAGCCGCATTGAACGTCTCTTATTTTTCCGGGGCCGTCATGGGCTTGTCCGTGGCTTCCCTGGGCCTTTTAGGCGTGGGATTCTGGTTTTGGGTCTTTGGCGGTGATCCGGTAACAGCCAAGTACATCAACGGGTTTGCCATGGGCGCCAGTTCCATCGCCCTCTTCGCCCGTGTTGGCGGCGGTATTTATACCAAGGCCGCTGACGTGGGCGCCGACCTGGTCGGCAAGGTCGAAGCCGGTATCCCGGAGGACGACCCGCGCAACCCGGGTGTTATCGCTGATAATGTCGGTGATAATGTCGGTGACATTGCCGGTATGGGCGCAGATATCTTTGAGTCCTACGTGGGATCGATTATCGCGACCATCGCTATCGGCGCAACCATGAGCGTTGAAGCCTTGAAAGGCGCTGAAAGGATGTCTTACATGGCCATGCCTCTCCTGGTGGTTATGGCCGGGCTCCTTTGTTCATTCGTCGGTGTTTTCTCCATCAAGGCCCTCAAAAGCATCAAACCGGCTTCAGCCCTGAGGTACACCACCTTTATCGCGGGCATTTTCCTGGTCATTCTCGTCTTCTTCATCAATCGGACCCTGCAGTTGCCCCTTGGCGTCTTCTGGGCTATTCTGGCCGGTCTTCTGGTCGGTATTGTTATCGGTCTTTTGGCCGAATACTATACCTCCGGCCCTCCGGTGAAAAGGATTGCCGAACAGTCTAAGACCGGTCCGGCTACGGTTATTATCAGTGGTCTGGCCGTGGGTATGCAGTCCACCTGGCTGCCTATTATGGGGATCTGTGTGGCCATGTTTATTTCCTACAAGATGGCCGGAATTTACGGAATCGGTATCGCGGCCGTTGGCATGCTGGCCACGGTTGGCGCGACAATGACTGTAGACGCCTACGGCCCGATTGCTGACAATGCCGGCGGTATCTCTGAAATGTCCGGCCTGGGACCTGAAACCCGTAAAATTACGGATTCGCTTGATGCCTTGGGAAATACAACCGCGGCTATCGGCAAAGGTTTCGCCATCGGGTCTGCCGTGCTTACGGCCCTGGCTCTCTTTGTGGCTTACACGCAGGCGGCAAAGCTTGTCTCGATCAACATCACGGACCCCATGGTCGTGATCGGCGTCTTCATCGGCGGTATCGTCCCCATGCTGTGCGCCTCATTGACCATGACCTCGGTCGGAAAGGCCGCTTTTGAGATGGTCGAGGAAATCCGCCGTCAGTTCAGAGAAATCCCGGGCCTGCTGGAAGGAAAACCCGGGGTCAAGCCGGATTCTAAAACCTGCGTCGCCATTGCCACGACATCTTCCTTGAAAGAGATGATCCTGCCGGGCCTGATCGCCGTCCTCACTCCGGTCCTGGTTGGATTTATTCTGGGTAAGGAAGCCCTGGGCGGAACGCTTCTCGGCGCCACGGTTATGGGCGCTTTCCTGGCCCTGTTCATGGCCAATAGCGGCGGAGCTTGGGATAATGCCAAGAAATATATTGAAGAAGGCCATTTGGGCGGCAAGGGCTCTGACAGCCACAAGGCCGCCGTTGTCGGCGATACCGTGGGTGATCCATTTAAGGATACATCCGGACCGGCGATGAACATCCTGATCAAGCTGATGTCCGTTGTGTCCCTGGTCATTGCGCCCTTATTGGCTAAGTATACAGGGTTACTAATGTAATTAAACATTGCGGCTTGGCTTGTCCGGGCCGATACAGACTTTGAAAAAAGGGGACCGGCCGTGCCGGCTGGTCCCCTTGCTTTTGGGCCTGACCCGAGCTTTTATTATCAAATCAAAACCTCTTAAGAACGAGTAGTTTTGTTGAAATCGCGGAACTAGACAATGAGTTCGGTTAAAGGACGAAATTGTTAAGCGATCTTTGAAGATATTTACACGGATAAAATATTTACAGCCTTGCGTGCAGCAATATTAAAATAATGCCTTGGCCGTGTTTTAAAAATGGCGGCGTTTTTAGAGAATTTTTCTATTTTTCCGGTCCGCAGAAATGACAATTGCTTTATCATTCTGAAGATTAATCATTTGTATTTAAAACGTGTATTAATAACATGCTGCGTTATGGCGAATTGATGTCTTTTCCATCAAAAATTAAAGTCAGGTATCTTGGTCTTTTTATAGTGATGCCTCATTTTGGCCGTGCTGCAGATATAGACTTTAAATTTTAATTAACCGCCTGCTCTTTTGATGTCTTTGTAAAACCGGCAATTTTGTTGAAATCGCGCAGAAAGAAAAATCAACCAGTATGAATATTGCTAATATTTCAGGGAGTTAAATTTTCGGCACAACGAGCCAGGTTAAACAAACTTTTCTGAGATGGCTTCTGAATAAAAAACGAATATATTGCCTGCACTTTAGCAGTTTCTATATTTTTTTTGACTATTTGTGAAAAACTAGTATAATAATATAATGTGCTTTTTGATTTAACATGGGAGGATCAGAATGTTTAAAGTGGGAGATTTAGCTGTTTATCCCGCTCATGGAGTTGGCCGGATTGAGGCTATTGAAAGCAAGGATATTTCTGGTCTTGAGCAAAGTTTTTATGTAATGCGAATTCTCGATAATGATATGATTATCATGATCCCCACGCAAAACGTGAATAATGTCGGTTTGCGTGAGATAATTAACCATGAGGATGTGTCACATATTTACACTATTCTCAAGGACCAGAATGTCTCTCTCGAGACTCAGAACTGGAATCGTAGGTACCGTGAATATATGGAAAAAATCAAGACAGGTTCAGTTTTCGAGGTAGCTATGGTTTTAAGAGATCTTTACATGCTGAAATCGGTTAAGGAACTTTCTTTTGGTGAGAGGAAAATGTTGGACACGGCCCAAAACCTTTTGGTCAAGGAGATCTCCGCAGCGGAAGATTTGACAGAGACTAAAGTCGAAAGAAAAATACTTGCTTTTTTTCACACTGAGGCCAATTGAGAAACAGCAATTTTGAAATAACGAAAGGTGAAAAAATGGCAAAAAGCATAAAGGAAATGTTTGATCTTACTGGAAAAGTTGCAATTGTCACTGGAGGAACAGGGCTTTTGGGAAAAGAGTATTGTGAAGTTCTTTCAGAAGCAGGGGCTCATGTTGTTATTGTTGATTTAGATCAAAAAAAATGTGATAAAGAGGCAGAAAGAATAACAAAATTGAATGGTGTAAAAGCAATAGGTATTAAGGCAGATATAACAGATGAAAAACAAGTAGAGGGAATGGTAAAAAAAGCCGTTGAAGAGTTTGGAAGGATTAATATTTTAATAAACAATGCAGCCGTGAAAACAAAAAATTTTTGTGCGCCTCTGTTTGAATATCCAATAGAAGACTGGCAGAAGGTAGTTGATGTAAATCTTACAGGAATGTTTTTATGCGCAAAGCATGTTGGAAAGCAGTTTGAGAAGCAAGGTAAAAAAGGCGTGATAGTAAATATAAGCTCAACTTACGGCGTGGTGGGGCCTGACCAAAGGATATACCCAAAAAAGATGGGCTACAACACACCTCTTGTTTATTCAGCAACAAAAAGCGCTGTCCTTAACCTTACAAGATATCTTGCGGCCTATTGGCATGGAACAGAGATAAGAGTTAATACATTAACTCCTGGAGGTGTGTTCAATAACCAGGACCCTGATTTTGTTAAAAATTACTGTTATAGGACTGTTCTTGGAAGAATGGCAAGGAAAGATGAATATAGGGGAGCAATACTTTTCCTTGTTTCAGATGCATCCTCTTATATGACTGGGTCAAACCTTATAATAGATGGCGGATGGACGTGCTGGTAAAAATAACAAAAATGAATAAGGCAATAAAAATAAACGGAAAAAAAATTGGACCAAATCAGCCAGTCTTTATAATAGCTGAGGCAGGAGTAAATTATGTCCTTGAAAAGAGTGACTTAGAAAAAATAGGCGCTAAATCACAGCTTGAGGTTGCCTTTAGAATGGTTGATGCTGCAAATGAAGCAGGAGCAAATGCAATAAAATTCCAGACATTCAAGGCAGAGAAATTGCAATATAAGGGAACAAAAAAACCAGAATACCAGAATAAAAATGTTGGAAAAGACATAGGATATTTTGACTTGTTGAAAAAGCTTGAGCCATCTGAAAAGGACCAGATAAAGATTGCGGAGTATTGCAAAGAAAAAGGAATAATATTTCTTTCAACACCATACGACAATGAAAGCGCTGATTTTCTCAATACTGTTATAAAGGTACCTTTATTCAAGCTTGCATCAATAGAACTAAATAATCACCTTTTTATAAGATATATAGCCAGAAAAGGAAAGCCGTTCATTCTATCAACGGGTCTTGCAACAATGGATGATGTAAGAGCAGTTGTTGAAATTGCAAGAAAAGAAGGGTTTGCAGATAGGATGGTTTTAATGCAAT
>CAZVRN010000048.1:0-12334 GCA_964629485.1 uncultured Thermodesulfobacteriota bacterium
GCCGGCGATCCTCTGAACGGCGGCGGTTTCGTCATCCTCAACGGCATGACCTTTGATTGGCAGGGACGGATCAAGGAACTGCCCGAGCCGTTTCCGGGGTCGAATCTCTTTTCTCTGGCTTCGGGAGGAGCAATTTACATTCGCGATCCTCACAACAAGATCGTGGAGGAACAGTTGAACGGCGGAGTCCTTGATTTTATCACCCTCGAAGATTGGGAACTCATTCGCCCCTACCTTGAAGAGAATGAGCGTCTGTTTGGAATCTCTCTTGAAAAAGACCTCCTGACCGTAAACGGCCACCTGCTGGATCCGGCCCGTGTCTACCGAAAGGTCAGAGCGGTGAAGAGCACGATTTTAGCTGGGAGCGAAGAGAGTCTTGTACCGGAATAGTCAGATTGGCCTCGTGAACCGTTCCTTCCGCAAGCGGCGAAACCGGCCGCATATCCTGCTGCTTCTGGTTCTTATAAGTCTAATTGCGGCCCTGGTTGTCTTAAACGGGCCTTTCCGGTCGCGTACAACAACCGCCAAAAACAAGCCAAAGCCGGATCGAAAATCGGTTCATCCTCTGCCTGCCCTGTATACCGGCCCGTTTCAAGCCAGGCTTTCCCGGGAAGATACGGTCCGGCGGATTCGGCTTAAAATCAAGAAAAACGAGACCTTAAGTAGCGTCCTTACCGGGCGGGGCCTTAATCCGCATCAGGTCTTTGAATTGACTCGGGCCTCGGCCCGTGTTTTAGACCTGAATAAACTTCTGCCTGGCACCGAAATTACCCTCTGCCTGGATAAAAAAAACGGAAAACTAGTGCGGTTTGAAGTCTCCCAGGACCTCGGGCGTCAGGCCGTAGTGCTGAATACCCCGGCCGGGTACGTGGCCGCGGTGCAAAGGTTTGACCCTGTTGTTTGCCTGGAGGCCGTGGAAGGTAAGATCAAGCTCTCCTTGTGGGGCACGGCCGTGGAGGAGCAAAATATCGATCCTGAAGTGATTTTGAAATTTTCCGATATTTTTGCCTATGATATTGATTTTTTTAATGATGTACAGGCAGGGGACTCCTTCTCTATCCTCTACGAAAAAAAATTTCTAAACGGACAATTTTTCCGAACCGGTAAAATTTTAGCGGCCAAATTTGTAAATAACGGCCGGACCCTGGAAGCATATTATTATCAGAATTCCAAAGGCAAGGGCGGATATTACGACTCCAAAGGTCGTTCTCTGCGTAAAATGTTCCTGAAATCACCGCTTAGATACCGGCGTATTAGTTCGTATTTTTCCAAATCCAGGTTTCATCCAATTCTTAAAATTTATCGGCCCCATCTGGGTATCGACTATGCCGCGCCCATGGGCACGCCCGTGGAAACAGTGGGGGACGGACGGGTAATTTTCATGGGCTGGAATGGCGGTTATGGAAAATTTGTGAAAATCAGGCACAACCGGGTCTATACAACCACTTACGGCCATCTTTCCCGGTATGCTAAAGGACTTAAAAAGGGGAAAAAGGTTCGCCAGGGGGACCTGATCGGGTATGTCGGCGTTACCGGCCTGGCCACCGGTCCGCACCTTGATTTCAGAATGATTAAAAATAATAAGTTTATCAACCCGTTATCTTTAAAACTGGAACCGGCTCCCCCCATTGCCCCGGCCGAACGGGGACGATTTTTTTCTCAGGTCGAAAAGATTCGGGCCGAAACTTCCAAGCTTTTGACTGCCCGCAGGTAACCTTTTCTATTTTTAACTTTTTTTTATAATGCAGGTAAGACTTTTTTCTTGACAAATAGACATCTCTTTAATTAGTTTTAACCTGCGAAAGAATAAGAAAGGATATGGTTTTTTTTAAAATTCGTTTATGTGCGAAAATTCACTTGACTTTTCAACCCCAAATATAAAACAGTCCGCAAACGTTTTTACACTCTGCGGAATCCGGAATGAACATATTAAGTGGCGTATAGCCTTTAAGACTTACCTTAACTAAAAAGGAGGTACGAATTTTGGCTTTTGAAATCCCAACCGTTCCGTACTCGGGTAAGATCAGGGAAATTGCTCTTGGCCCGAAGAAGGACGTAATTGTAGGTGGAGAAACTTCATACCCATTTTTCCTTTTTGAAGGAGAAATGCCCAACAAGCCCAAAATCGCCATGGAGGTCTGGGACATGGACCCCGGTGACGAATGGCCGGAGGCGGTGAAAGAGCCTTTTGCCGATGTCTTGACTGACCCGGGGGCCTGGGCCAAGAAATGCGTGGAATACGGCGCAGATATCGTGGTCGTTCAACTGAAAAGCACGGACCCTAATATCCTTGACAAAGGACCCGAAGAAGCCGTGGCCACGGTCAAGGCCGTGGTGGAGGCGGTTGACGTCCCCATTGCTGTTTACGGGGTGGCTAACGAACAAAAAGACATCGAAACCCTGAGTGCTGTGGCGGAAGCTTTTCAGGGGAAAAATCTGATTTTGGGACCGGTGGAAGACAAAAATCATAAACAGATAGGCGCCCAGGCCCTCGCCTATGGGCACATCGTGGCCGCCAATACCCCCATTGACGTCAACCTGGCCAAACAGCTCAATATTCTCTTGGAAAACCTGGGCGTCCCATACGATAAAATCCTGATTGACCCAACCACCGGCGGTCTGGGCTATGGCCTTGAGTACTGTTACTCCGTCATGGAGCGCCTTCGCATGGCCGCTCTGGCCCAGCAGGACCAGAACCTTCAGCAGCCTATCATCAATAACATGGCCTTTGAAATTTGGAAAACCAAGGAAGCAAAACAGGGTCTGGACGAAGTCCCGACTATGGGCTACAGCGATGATCGCGGAATCATGATGGAAGTGACAGCGGCTATTGCTCTTCTCTTGGCCGGGTCTGACATTATTTTCATTCGCCATCCTGAATCCGTGAAAATCGTAAAGCAGTATATGGATCTTTTGATAGAAGACGGTGAGGCTACGGCCGAAGGTATCAAAGAGATTCAAATTGTTCCCCTGGAGAAGCTTCCGAAAGTAGAAAAGAAAGTGGCAGCCATGCCCAAGAAAGAAGAAAAACCCGAGAAAAAGGCCGCTCCCAAAAAGAAGGCCGCTCCCAAGAAGGCTGAGGCCAAGGCAGAAGCCGCTCCCAAGAAGGCTGAGGCCAAGGCAGAAGCCGCTCCCGCCAAGAAAGAAGAGAAAAAGAAAGAAGAAGCGGCTCCAGAGAAAAAAGTCAAGGCCATTGACGAAGCCAAGGCCAAGGCCGAAGCAGAGGCCAAGGCCAAGGCCGAAGCGGAAGCCAAGGCCAAGGCTGAAGCGGAAGCCAAGGCTAAAGCCGAGGAAGAGGCCAAGAAGAAGGCCGAGGACGAGGCCCGGGCTAAAGCCGAGGCGGAAGCCAAGGCCAAGGCCGAAGCCGAAGCCAAGAAGAAAGCTGAGGCTAAAGCCAAAAAAGAGGCCAGGGAGAAAGAACAGGAGCTTCGATTGGCTCGCGCCAGGGAACGTGAGGAGCTTGAGGCCAAGCGGGCCGCCGAACATGCTGCCGGACCTCGGCCCATGAAGAAGGCGGAAATTGTTGTTGATAAGCAATTTGCGGTAGCCGAGGAGATTATATCCAGCCTGATCCGGGTTCATCGCCGATTTTAGATTCGGGCATGTATAGACATAATTATATTCATAAGGTATATTCATAAAGAAATCAAGGTGTATGAAATAACCGGAATAAAAATGTGAGGAGGAACCTTTCATGGCAGCTGATAAAGAAAAAGATAAAAAAGTAAAAATCGCAAAAGCTGAAGAGGTATCTGTAGATACTGCCAGCGTTAAAATGATCAAAAAGGCCCAGGCCGAAGGGATTGAGACGATCTTTGACCGGGCCGTGACACTGAAACCTTGTAATATAGGAGTGCAGGGGACCTGCTGTAAAAATTGTTCACAGGGTCCTTGCCGACTGCCTTTAACCAAGAAGATCGAAGAGGGCCTTGAGGAAGATAACCGCAAGGGTCTTTGCGGCGCAACGCCGGAAACAATCGCCGCCAGGAACTTCGCCCGCATGGTTGCGGGCGGGGCTGCGGCGCACTCCGACCACGGCCGCGGCGTGGCTGAAGTTTTTCTGGCCGCCGCCCGCCAGGAGACGGACGATTACAAGATCAAGGACCCCAAGAAACTTCTCGAAATCGCGCCGGGCTTTGACGTGCCCATTACCGTGAAGGACGGGGACGAGGAAGTTCCGAGGGATATTTACGACATTGCCGTGGAATTGGGAGAGAAGGCTCTGGCGGAGTGGGGCAAGCAGGAAGGTGAGATTTACACTGCCAAACGCGCCCCCGAGGCCCGCTATGAACTGTGGAAGAAGCTGGGTGTCGTGCCGCGCGGCATAGACCGTGAAATCGTGGAGATCATGCACCGCACACATATAGGTGTGGACCAGGATTATGAAAATATCCTTGCCCAGTGCTCCCGGGCCGCGATCGCGGACGGATGGGGCGGTTCAATGATCGCCACGGATCTTCAGGACATCCTCTTTGGCACTCCCTACCCGGTTCACGGCCAGATAAACCTGGGGGTCTTGGAAGCGGACAATGTTAATATCATTGTTCATGGCCATGAGCCGCTGCTCTCGGAGATGATCGTTACCGCCGCCGAGGACCCGGAAATGATCGAATACGCCAAATCCAAGGGCGCCAAGGGCATCACCCTGGCCGGTATGTGCTGCACCGCCAATGAGATTTTAATGAGGCACGGCCTGCCCATCGCTGGCAACTTCCTCCAGCAGGAACTGGCCATCATTACCGGCGCCGTGGAAGCCATGGTGGTGGATGTGCAATGTATTATGGAAAACATCGCCAACGTGGCTGATTGTTATCACACCAAGATCATCACCACCAACCCCAGGACCAAAATAGCTTCCGGACATACGATTCATATCGAGTTTGACGAGCACCACGCCCTGGAGGACGCAAGGGCCATCGTCAAAACGGCCATTGAGAATTTCCCGAACCGCCGGGGTGAACTGATGATTCCCAGCGAAAGGGAAAACATGGTCGCCGGCTTTTCTTATGAAGCTATCAATTACCACCTGGGCGGAACCTTTCGCGGTTCTTACACCCCTCTTAACGATAATATTATTAACGGACGCATCCGGGGTATCGGCGGTGTGGTCGGCTGCAACAACGCCCGCACCGTTCATGACTCGGCCCATCTCACCATTATCAAGGAATTGATCAAGAACGATGTTATCGTTCTGACCACCGGGTGTAGCGCCATAGCCTGCGGCAAGGCCGGCCTGCTGACGCCTGAATCGGCCGCTGTTTACTGCGGGCCTGGTTTGGCCGAAATTTGTGAGACCGTGGGCATTCCTCCGGTTCTGCATATGGGTTCTTGCGTGGATAATTCCCGCATCCTCATGGCCGCGACCGAAGTTGTCAAGGCCGGCGGTTTGGGTAAGGATATCTCTGACTTGCCTGTCGCCGGGAGTGCGCCGGAGTGGATGAGTGAAAAGGCCATCAGCATCGGGCATTACTTTGTCGCTTCAGGCGTTTACACCGTTTTTGGCGTGACACTGCCTGTCACCGGCGCCCCTGTTTTTCAGAACTATCTCTTCAAAGAGCTTGAAGAGCTTTACGGGAGCATGTGGGATCTGGTTGAGGATCCATATGAGCATGCGGCCAAGATGATCGCCCACATAGACAAGAAACGTAAAGCCCTGGGTATTGACAAGGCTCGCGAAAGGGTGCTCATGGATATGGCCGACCGTCAGAAACTGGAAGCAGTTTAAAACCATTTCTTCCAAGAAGGAGGACTTATAAGTGTCGAAATTAGTAGCATTCGCCGCCATTCAGGGCGGGTACAATATTGTCCAGAAAGCTGAAGGCAAGTATAAACAAATGCTTGAAAAATATGGGCCGGACCAGAAGCTCGAATTCCCGAATACGGCTTATTACCTGCCGATTATTTATTCTATCTTGGGCATTCCGGTTAAAACCCTGGCTGACGCGGCTAAACCGCTGGAAGTGGCCCGCGCTCTTCTTCCACCCCATATCAAAGGCCGTAATCACCTGCCCTATCTCGGGCCGCTTCTGGACGCAGGTATGGCCGCCTTGTTCGCCGAGGAGCTGGTTGAGGCTTTTCGTTATGTTGAAGACCCGGATTTTTACCTGGTCAGCGAGGAAGTGGACCTGGAAAACGGGAAGATCTGGCTTGGCGCGGCTGAGGATACCATATTCAGGAAACGCGGCGTGGAGTTCGTGGATGGCACGGCCCCGGGTTTCGCCGCCATTGTCGGCGCAGCCCCGAATCCGGAAATTGCCAAAGAGATCGCCGAGGAATATCAAAGACGGAATCTTTACGTCTTCATGGCCGCCAATCAGGGCGGAACGACTTTTTCCGAGCAATTGGTGGAAGCCGGGGTTCAGATCGGCTGGAATACCAGGCTGGTGCCATTTGGGCCGGATATTTCCGCGGCTGTCTTTGCCCTTGGTTTTGCCAACCGCGCGGCCATGGCTTTTGGCGGGGTCAAGCCGGGCGATTACAAGCGCATCCTGCGCTATAATAAAGATCGTATTTTTGCTTTTGTAAACGCCCTTGGCGAGGTGAACGCCGAATGGGCGGCCAATGCCGCCGGCGCCCTAAACTGGGGTTTCCCGACTATCGCCGATACAGATATCCCTGAAGTCCTGCCCACCGGGATTTGTACTTACGAGCACGTGGTCGCCAATGTGCCTTATGATGAAATCGTCACCAAATCGGTCGAGGTCAGGGGCCTTAAAACCACCGTGTCTAAAGTAGATATCCCGCTCTCTTACGGCCCGGCCTTCGAGGGTGAGCGTATCCGCAAGGATGACCTTTACCTGGAAATCGGGGGCGGGCGGACCCAGTGCGTCGAGCTCGTTCAAATGAAGGAGATGAATGAAGTCGAGGACGGCAAAATCGAGTTGATCGGCCCGGATATACCGGACATGAAGAAAGGGGACCGCTTACCTCTGGCTATCACGGTCCAGGTCGCCGGGCGGAAATTCCAGGAAGATTTCGAGCCTATCCTGGAACGGCAGATTCACCACCTGATCAACTATGCCCAGGGCATTATGCATATCGGGCAGAGAGATATATCCTGGATACGCGTTGGTGAAGCGGCCGTGGCCAAGGGATTTACCCTCAAGCACATCGGGACCATCCTTCACGCCAAGTTCCATCAGGATTTCGGCACGGTCTTTGACAAAGTTCAGATAACGCTTTATACCGAGAAAGACAAGGTCGCTGAGATCGTGCGCAAGGCCCAGGAGATTTATCATGTCCGCGACGCGCGCGTCGAGAACATGACGGACGAAACCACGGAAATCTACTATTCCTGCACGCTTTGCCAGAGTTTCGCCCCCAATCATGTTTGCGTGATCAGCCCGGAGCGGACCGGCCTCTGCGGGGCTTACAACTGGATGGACTGCAAGGCCTCCTACGAAATCAACCCCACCGGCCCCAACCAGCCCGTTGAAAAAGGTGAAGTCATTGATCCCAAGTTGGGTCAATGGAAAGGGGTCAACGAATTCGTTTACAAGGCCTCGCGTCAGGCCATTGACCATTATAATTTTTACAGCATTGTCCACGATCCCATGACCACCTGCGGGTGTTGCGAATGCATCGCGGCCGTGCTGCCCGCTTGTAACGGTGTAATGACCGTCAACCGCGAATACACCGGTGAAACACCCTGCGGGATGAAGTTCAGCACCCTGGCAGGCACCATTGGCGGGGGAGCGTCAACCCCTGGTTTTGTCGGTCATGGCAAATATAATACGACACAGAGAAAATATATCTTGGGTGACGGCGGTCTGCTGCGCATGGTCTGGATGCCGAAATCCCTGAAAGAGGAAATCAGGGAAGGCCTGCTTAAGCGAGGCGAGGAAATGGGTTGTCCGGACCTGATAGACCGCATCGCTGACGAAACCATTGGCACTACCGAGGAAGAAATACTGCCCTTCCTCCAGGAAAAAGATCATCCAGCCCTGAAGATGGATCCCATTATGGGCTGATCGGCTAACCCCGATGCGGCCTCCGGCCATGTAAGCCTGGAGGCCGCGTTGCAAATTCTTTAAATAAGGAGTAGAGAATGGCTCTTACCGGAATACAGATATTCAAACTTCTTCCCAAAACCAACTGCAAGGAATGCGGGGTGCCGACTTGTCTTGCCTTCGCAATGAACCTGGCCGCTGGTAAAGCTGAATTAGACGCCTGCCCTTATGTCTCGGATGAAGCCCGGGAAGTGCTGGCCGAAGCCTCGGCCCCGCCGATCAGGCCGCTGACTGTGGGATATGGCGATACCGCAGTCAAAATGGGAGGCGAAACAGTCCTTTTTCGCCACGAGAAAACGTTTTACAGCCCGCCGGGCATCGCCGCCTTGATCACGGACGATGTTCCGCCCGAAGTGATCGAAGAAAAATGTCAGCGCTACATGGCCTATCAATACGAGCGGGTCGGATTGAACCTGAGACCTGAATTGGTAGCCCTGAAGGCTGTCAGCGGCGACGGCGCGAAATTCGCTGATGCAGCGAAGCTCATCCTGGACAAGAGTGATTTGAGCCTCATCCTGATGAGCGAGGACCCTGCCGTAATGAAAACGGCCCTGGATGCCGTCGGAGATTCCAACCCCCTGATCTATGCAGCTACGGCGGATAATATTGAGGAAATGGGCAAACTGGCTCAGGAGACCGGATGTCCGCTGGCGGTTAAAGCGGATAATATTGACGGCCTCATACCCATGACTAATAAGCTCACCGAAATGGGATTGAAGGACTTGGTCCTTGACAGCGGCGCCCGAACTGTGAAACAATCCTTTCAGGATTCAGTGGCTATACGACGGGCGGCCCTCCTGGCGCAGGAGAGGGCTTTGGGCTTTCCAACCATCACCTTTCCCTGTGAGATGACGGACAGCCTGGCCATGCAGACGGCCATCAGCGCCGGGCTTATCGCCAAGTACGCCGGCATGATTGTTTTGTCCGATTTCGAGGGTTCTGTGATTTTCCCGCTTTTACTGGAACGGTTGAATATATACACCGATCCGCAGAGACCGATGACGGTTACTCAAGGCATTTACGAGATCAATGGCCCGGACGAAAATTCCCCCGTCCTGGTGACCTCGAACTTCTCCCTGACGTACTTCATTGTTTCCGGGGAAGTCGAAGGCAGCCGCGTGCCCACGTGGCTGACTATCATGGATACAGAGGGTTTGTCTGTCCTGACAGCCTGGGCGGCTGGTAAATTTGTTGGCGACGCCGTGGGCATGTTTATTAAAAAGAGCGGTATTTCGGATAAGGTAAAGCACCAGAACCTGGTCATTCCCGGATACGCCGCGGCCATTCTTGGCGATCTTGAGGAAGAGCTTCCGGGTTGGAATGTAACTATCGGGCCTCGTGAAGCCGCTCACATCCCCAAATTCCTGAAAGAATATAAACTCGGATAGACTTCAGTGACCTTTTAAGGAGTAAAATATGCCTGATAATAAGTTTATGAAAGCCATCGGGGAGAATCTAAATGTCATAAACAGGCGGATAGGACGGGCTTTTAAGGAAAAAGACCCGAAGCCGGTTCAGGAGATGGCCGAAAAATTAACAGAAAAAGAGGTTGATTTCATTGATATCAACCTCGGCCCGGCGCGAAAACAGGGTGATGAGCTCATGACCTGGGTCGTGGAAACGGTACAGGAAGTGACTGATACTCCCCTCTCTCTCGATACTTCAAATATTGAGGCCATCGGTGCCGGGCTTAAAGTCTGCAAGCAAAAAGCCCTGATCAATTCCATCATGGCCCGCCCGGAGCGTTACACCGCCATGATTCCCATGTGCGTGGAAGCCGGGGCGAGCATGATCGCGCTCCTGTGGGGGCCGGAAGGCCTGCCCAGGGACGAGCATGAACGGGCCAATCTGGCCACCGAGCTTGTTTTTGCCGCCTTTTCCGAGGGCGTGCCCATGGAGGATATCTGGGTCGACCCGATCATCACCCCGCTGAATATCCAGCAGGAACAGCTCATGAGTACCCTGGCTTTCACGGAAATGCTGCCCGAGATTAGCGGGGCCATTACTCCGGAAGGACCGGGTTGCCTGTCTACCTGCGGGCTGTCCAACATTTCCAACGGCGTTCCGGATGAACTGCGTCCCATCATTAACCAGACTTTCTTGATTATGCTGCAGCGTAAAGGGATGTATTCCTGTATAGTTGACGGTTTCGATGATAGAATTATGTCAATCTGCCGCGGCGAACGACAGGATATCGTGGACCTGGTCTGGGGCGTGATGGACGGCCAGGAATATGATTATTCCACCATGGACAAAGAGGCGGTTGACTATGTCAAAACCGCCAAGGTCATCCTCGGTCATACCCTGTTCAGCGAATCCTGGCTTGAACTCGATTAATTCCTTAGATTTATTTTAAATAAGCGCAAAATAAAACCCCATTGCTTCCTGCCTTGGGGTTTTGTTTTGTAGTTTTTTGTTAAAGAAATAAAATTTTAAAGCAAAAAAACTTGACTTTTATAGTTGTTAATGATTTAATTATATTAATCCGTGTGAGCGGAGGTGGAAGGCCGGAATGGCCTTCGAGGCCCTAAGGGGCCTTTTTTTATTATGGAAGCCATTTCCTGCCCCAACCTTCAATTTTATCCGTTGGACTACGATAGTACTTAGTCTTTTCGAGTATTTGCGCTATTTCACCTCCGAAATTCGAAGCGAGTTTCCGTCTGTTTCTCCTTGCTAAAGTCGCTTTATAGCTAGGGTGGGCTAATAAATCCGCTAACTGCAATCCAGCAATATTGTTGCTTTTTTGTTTTACTTTCAATTCGCCACTTGTCAAATATTTTTGAAATTCTTCAGCTCCTACATATTCCGTTCCTTCTTTGTACACTTTTTTTGTAGGAGGCTTTTAGGCGCATATCTTCTTTGCCACCGCGTGATTCAGCCATAACATCTCCAACAAAATTGTTGTTGGTTAAAAAAAGCACGTATCTTTCTAATAGAACCCTAAGACTATAATGGTAGGGATCTGCTTGCCATTTCTTGTAACGAATTCTATACTCCAATTTATCAAGGACAATTGTTATTACAATGTAATCTAATTTTTTTAATAATCGTATTAAGTCATTATCGAAGGCGTTTCTTATTACTTCACTTCGGAGTTGCTTAAAGGGATATCGCGTATTGACCATCTCTTTCCTATGAAAAATTATAGGATCGTCTACATGTGAATGAAAATATTTCTTTTTCAAACCCTCAAGACTAGAGAAGACAATCTTATCAACGTAATCTAATTCTAAAATAATGCCAGTTAGACTTAAGTAACGATGACGTGGGTCTTCAGCCGATTGGAGGCCGGGATTACCAACCTCGTCAACATATAAACGATATTTCACGATTTCCCCTAAATATTTAATCACATAATTATAGTTATTATGGAAGTTTTTAAGAAGAGCCTTATTAATTGAATGGTTGTAAAAGCACTCCACCAAGAAAGTTTTTCAAATGATATTGATAGGATTCTTGGATAATCAAACGCACTTTTTTAAATTTACTAATCCTGATGATAGACTACGATCAGGGCCTGGGCAGGTTCCTCGCTCAGGGCCCGGAAGGCGTGCGAAATGTCGGATTCAAAATAAAGTGTGTCCCCGGGTTCAAGTTCCAGGACCTGATCCCTGGTCCTGAACTCCAACCTCCCGGAAAAGAGGTAAACAAATTCCTCGCCGTCATGAGAGAAAAACCGCATGTCTTTTGTGTCCGTTACTTCAAATGTCACCCAGAACGGTTCCATGTGCTTGCGGGCTTTTTTGACTTCCAGTGAATAGTAAGTGTATCCAACCTCATCCACTTTATAGTGATGCTCTCTCGATACGGTCTTGCGCTCTGACTTTTTTGTAAGCACCACCCTGTCCTTGGTTTCTTCATCCTGGAAGAAATATCCGATGCCTACGCCAAGGGCCCGGGCGAGTTTCAACAAGGTTGCGACCGGAGGTACGACACGATTATTTTCTATCTGTGAAATCAGGGGCTTGGACAGGCCTGTTAAATTGGTAACATCTTGAAGAGTATAGTTTTTCTCCAGCCTCAGACCTTTAATTTTTCCGCCGATCTCGAGGGCCATCACATCTATATCGCTTGCCTTGCTCATTTTGCCTCACAATGATTATTCATGCCTTGAGAGATGCCTTGCCGCAATGGTGTGCGGTGCCCCATGTTATGCCGTGTTAAAATTTCTGTCACCCCTGAATTCATGAGACCTGTTCCTGTTATCTAAGCACCATTGTTTTATTTTTGAATCTCTTTTAAACATCACTTTATTATCTTTTTTTGATAAAATCAAAAAAATTTAACAAACCATCAAAAACCTTTGCCAAAGGACGAAGTTCTTA